>NZ_JBQOUY010000007.1:0-97594 GCF_052216985.1 Acidaminococcus nyctereutis | reverse complement strand
CTCACCCGTTCGCCACTAAGAACATTCCGAAGAAAGTTCTCCGTTCGACTTGCATGTGTTAAGCACGCCGCCAGCGTTCGTCCTGAGCCAGGATCAAACTCTCCAAAATAGAGTATTTTGAAGAGCCGCTTGGCTCTCGAAAAACTAGCTTTGATTTTTTAACCTGGTTATCATCCAGGTGACTCGATCTCATCACCGTAAAGGTGACTTGACCCGCACATCTGTCAACAATATTCAGTTCTCAAAGTTCGTCTCGCTGCCTCAGCGACAGCTATTACATATTAGCAGATTTCCATATCTTTGTCAATAACTTTTTTCTTTCTCTGTTTCAGTTGAAACAGTCCGTCATTGAAAAGAGAATTGTCTGCTGCTTCCTCAAAGAGAAAGCTTATATATATTACCAAATATAAGTATTCTTGTCAACTGTTTCATTCTTCCATGCCGTATTCATTCTGTCCAGGCTGTCCCTGGGCAAACAGAAGATAAATGAACATCAGTAAGTTCAAGGCCGGCACCACACAGACCAGGAGCCACAGGCCGGAATGTCCCCGATCATGGAGTCGACGGACAGCCAGAGAGATCTGTGAAACGGCCAAGGCAATCAGAGCCACCATCCCCAGCGGAGCCAGGAAGGAAATGATTCCGCTGATCAGGCCAATTACCACGGCGCTCAACAGCAGGATCAGCCAGCGGTAGACATAAGTTCCCCGGCTCAGTCTTCCCTCGAAAGAGAAATACATGGGCTTCCAGGTATTGGCATCTGGGATATTGGCCTGGAAGCGGGCACCAAAGCTGGCATTGTTCCCAGGTCCGTAGGGATTCTGCTGGGTCTGCTGGGATTGATACGGCTGTTGCTGCTGATACTGCTGCCAGTTGTTTCCTTGCTGACCGTTCCCCAGTTCCTGGGTGCCTTTTCCCCCGTTGTTTTCCTGAGTCGGAGCTGCCGTCTCTTCTGGCTTTTCTCCATCGTTTCCGTTCCCCCGCAGGGCCTGGCTGACCGGGGTCAGGACCAGCTGGGTCCCACATTCAGAACAGAAGTTCTGGGAATCTTCATAGATTTTATGACATTTTGGACAGGTTTTCATAGCTTTCTCCTTTATTTTTTCCGGGGATGTTTGGCATAGTAGGCTGCCAGCTGGTCCCCGATGAATTCTCCATAGGTGTCATTTTTCTTATTCCACACATCATTGACTGCGTAGTGGTCCGTCATATTGTTCTGCTCATCAAAGGTACACAGATACAGGGTCCTGGCTTTCTCCCCCTTCACATCATACCGGGTCTGGGAAAGGAGGATCTTGGTCCCATTCACCGGTTTTTTCATCACGGTCTTCTCCCATACCTGGTAGGAGTTGGGCCCTTTCTTTTCCAGAGAGTCCGGATTGAACCATTTCCGTCCCAAGCCAGGAAGTGTCTTGATGAACACCCAGGGTCCCCGCCACCGGGAATAATCCCATTCGTACCGGGCCCGGGTAAAGAGGCTGGTCATAGGCTGGAAATCCTGCCACTCTTGGACTTTCCGGCTGCCGGCCATCTTGTGTCCCCTGGCATCCAGAGGATAACTGCTCAACTGCCGCCATTTCTTGTTTTTCATATCATATTCCCGATGCCGCAGCTCGCCGGTCCTGTTGTGGCTATCCGGCTTGTTCCAGAAGACCTTTTCCCATACCGTCAAAGAGGTGTCTACCGGCCGTTTCAGGCTATCCCGGTCTACATAGATCTTTCCCTCTTCGCTTTCCCCTAAGGGCATCCAGTGCACTGCCAAGGCAGGCAGGGGAAGGACTAGCAGCAGCCCTGCCACACAGGCTCCAAGCCATTTTTTCATAACCGACACCTCCGGAATCTTTTTGCTTTGCCCCCCATTATAACATGAAAGAAAGAGGGTGTGAAAAAATGTTTCACACCCCCCAGCCGAGACTCGCGGCCCGCAGCAGGAACTGTTTTCCAGTCCCTGTCTTTACTCCTCTTTATGGACCAAGACTTCCCGCACCGCTTTTTCAAATTTGGCCCGGGGAAGCAGCACATAATGGCCGCAGCCCCGGCATTTGATTCCGAAGTCCATGCCTACTCGGAGTACATCCCATTCGTAGGATCCGCAGGGATGGGCTTTCTTCATCCGTACAATATCCCCTACTTTGTAATCCGTATCATTCTTCATGGGAATCATCTACTTTCAGAGTAGAGATATCGGTGATCAAGAACCCTGCATCCCGGATGGTCTGGATAATGTCCATGGCATTGGTCAAATCGGCCCGTACAGTAATGGCAGCCCGTTTCGGACCGATTTTCCGAGTCAAGACGGAAATGATATTGACACCCCGGTCTTTGAAGATCTGTGCCAGATCAGCCAGGACCCCCACCTTATCCTGGGTGTCCACTGTAATCTTGGTGGATGTCTTCGCATATCCCAGAAGATCTACAAAGGCTTTGAATACATCGGTATCGGAAATGATCCCTACGACCTTATTGGCGGTATCCACCACCGGCAGAGCACCGATCTTGAATTTATACATGAGATAAGCAGCCGTTTCTACCCCGTCTTCTGCCTTCACCGTGATCACGGCTTTGGTCATCAGATCCTTGGCTTTCAATTTGCCCAGGATGTAGTTGACTTCGTACCGGTCCAAAGTGCTGGCATCGGAAGGAGTGGCCCGGGAGACATCTCCATCGGTGACGATGCCCTTCAGATAGCCATCCCCATCCACTACCGGGATCCTCCGCAGATTATTATTCAGCATCAGTTCTCGGATTTCCAGCAGGGATTGGTTGGTCGTAACCACTTTCACGACTTTGGTCATCAAATCTTTGACTTGCATGGTTCTGCCTCCTTGTCAGCCGCCCAGATAGGCTTTCTGCACGGCTTCGCTGGCTGCCAGTTCTGCCGCTGTACCGGACAGGACCACCCGTCCGGTTTCCAGTACATACGCACGGTCGGCGATGGAAAGAGCCATATTGGCATTCTGTTCCACCAGCAGGACCGTGGTGCCTTCACTATTGATTTCTTTGATGATGGAGAAGATTTCCCGTACCAGGAGCGGTGCCAGCCCCATGGACGGTTCATCCAGGAGCAGCAGCTGGGGCCGGCTCATCAGCGCCCGTCCCATGGCTAGCATCTGCTGTTCCCCACCGGACAGGGTTCCGGCTGTCTGACTGATCCGTTCCTTCAGACGAGGGAATTTTTCAAAGACTTTTTCCTTATCCCGGGCGATCCCATCCTTATCCGTCCGGAGATAAGCACCCATATCCAAGTTCTCCATAACGGTCATTTCCGCAAAGACGTGACGGCCTTCCGGGACCTGGACCAGCCCCTGTCCCACCAATTTATGGGCTGGGATCCCTATCACATCCTTCCCCTTGTAAAGGATGCTGCCGGTCTTTGGTTTGATCAGCCCGGAAATGGTGTGGAGAGTCGTGGATTTACCGGCCCCGTTGGAACCGATCAAGGTCACGATTTCCCCATCTCCCACTTCCATGTTCAGGTCCTTCACGGCGTGGATGGCTCCATAATAGATATTCAGATTTTTAATGGTGAGCATCAGGATACCTCCTCGCCCAGATAGGCTTTGATGACCCGTTTGTTGTGCTTGATTTCATCAGGGGTCCCGTTGGCGATGCAGATGCCATATTCCAAGACGTAGATCCGCTGGCAGACATTCATGACCAGCCCCATATCGTGTTCGATCAAGAGGATGCTCAGGTTGAATTCCTTCTTGATCCAACGGATCATTTCCATCAATTCTTTGGTTTCCTGGGGATTCATCCCGGCTGCCGGTTCGTCCAGCAGCAACAATTTGGGAGAAGTAGCCAGGGCCCGGGCGATTTCCAACCTCCGCTGTTCCCCATAGGGCAGGTTCTTGGCCGTTTCGTCCCGGAGCTTCTCCAGGTGGAAGATCTTCAGCAAGGCCAAAGCTTTTTCTTCAATGGTTTCTTCTTCTTTGAAGTAGCGGCCGAAACGGCCGATGGCTTCCACCAATCCATACCGGACCTGGCTGTTGAAAGCGATTTTTACATTGTCCAATACGGACAGTTCAGAAAATAGCCGGATATTCTGGAAGGTCCGGGCGACCCCCATCTGGGTCACCTGATACGGTTTCTTCCCATTGATCCGCTGGCCGTTGAAAGTGATTTCTCCCTCAGAAGGTTCATATACCCCTGTGAGCATGTTGAAGGCCGTGGTCTTACCAGCACCGTTGGGGCCGATGAGGCCGATCAGTTCTCCTTCATCGATCTGCATGGTCAGGTTGGATACAGCCCGCAGACCCCCAAAGATCATAGAAGCATTATTCACTTTGAGCAGTTCCGCCACGAGACCCACCTCCCAGTTTGATAGATTGGAACATCTTCAGGCTCAGTTCCTTATTGCCAAAGATCCCCTGGGGCCGGTTCAGCATCAGGACGATCAGAACGATGGAATAGATCACCATCCGCCATTCCGGATAATCAGCCAGAGCCGCAGAAATGGCGGTCAGCAGCACGGCTCCGGAAATGGACCCGCTGATGGAACCCAGTCCGCCCAGCACCACCATGGTCAGCACGTCGAAAGACCGCATGAAAGTGAAGGAAGCCGGATGGGCAATGTAATAGTAGTGGGAGAACAGAGCACCGGCGGTACCGGCAAACCCTGCCCCGATGGTAAAGGCCATGACCTTGTACTTAGTGGTGTTGATGCCCATGGTTTCGGCGGCGATTTCATTTTCCCGGATGGCCAGACAGGCCCGTCCGTCTGCGGAATTCTTGAAATTCTTGATGAAATAGACCACAAATACCATAATCCAGAAAGCAATGGGGAAGGTGGTCAGACGGGGGATCCCCATGAAGCCGGAAGCCCCTCCCACATAATCGATGTTCAGGATGGCAATCCGGATGATTTCCCCCAGGCCCAAGGTAGCAATGGCCAGATAGTCCCCGTTCAGCCGCAGAGTGGGCATACCGATCAAAAAGCCCAGGAAGGCGGCAGACACAGTGGCCACGATCAGGGC
The DNA here is from genome assembly GCF_052216985.1 of Acidaminococcus nyctereutis. NCBI lineage: Bacteria > Bacillati > Bacillota > Negativicutes > Acidaminococcales > Acidaminococcaceae > Acidaminococcus > Acidaminococcus nyctereutis. Next base: position 92,618 of record NZ_JBQOUY010000007.1, on the reverse strand, counting down.
AATGGGGAAATCCATCCCCAGCTTCACCGTAATGATGGCGGAAGTATAAGCCCCTACGGCCATGAATCCCGCATGGCCGATGGAGAACTGGCCGGTGAGACCGTTGATCAGATTCAGGCTCACGGCCATGATGATGTTGATCAGGATCAGGATCACGTTGGTTTCCCAGTAGTCATCCAGGATCTCTTCGTCAAAGAGGAAGTAGAACACAGCGAAGAGGATCATCATGAGGCCCAGGCCCAATAAGTCCTGTTTGTGGAGCGATTGACGTAAACTCTTCATGGCAGTCACCTACACTTTCTCTTTCACGTTCTTGCCCAGAAGGCCCGTCGGCTTATAGAGCAAGATCAGGATCAGGATGGCAAAAGCCGCTGCATCCCGGTAAGTGGAAGAAAAGAAACCGGATACCATGGCTTCCACCAGTCCCATGATGATCCCTCCCAGCATGGCGCCGGGCAGGATCCCGATACCGCCTACTACAGCAGCGATAAAGGCTTTGATCCCAGGCATCATCCCCATAAGCGGATCGATGGAGTTGTAATAGATTCCTACCAGGACCCCGGCAGCGGCTGCCAAGGCAGATCCCAGAGCAAAGGTGGTGGAAATCACCCGGTCGGTATCGATGCCCATGAGCTTGGCCGCATCTGCATCATAGCTGACGGCCCGCATAGCTTTCCCGGCCTTGGTCCGGTTGACGATATAGGTCAGGGCCAGCATCAGCAGAAGGGCACTGATCAGGATCAGGATCTGTTGGTTGTTCACCACGATGCCCCCGATGTTATAGACGGTCGGAGAAAATACCGGTGGAAACGTCCGTGGCTGGGGAGATACCAGCAGGATCATACCGTTTTCCAGGAAGAAAGAGACACCGATGGCCGTAATCAAGGCCGCGATCCGGGGCGCATTCCGCATCGGTCTGTAAGCGATCCGCTCGATGATGATCCCTGCCAGGGCAGCGCCGATCATGGAAACGATCAGAGCCGGCAGGAAAGGCAGTCCGGCTTTGGTAATGGCCACAAAACCGATATATGCTCCCAGCATGTAGATATCGCCGTGAGCAAAGTTGATGAGTTTGATGATCCCGTAAATCATGGTATACCCTAGAGCAATCAGCGCATAGATGCTGCCCAGGGATACACCATTGACAATTTGCTGGGCAAATTGATGGGCAAAGGATCCTGTATCCATAAGCACCCCTCCTTGTGAAAAAGTTTGGCGTCAGACCGGAGACCCGATCCGACGCCGCATTATGAATGAACTCACAGCGTAATCTTTTGTTTGAAGGTCTGTACGCCGTCTTTCATTTCGATGATGATACCGCCGGACACAGGGTTGTGATCCTTATCCAGGGTATATTTGCCGGTAGCTACCTGCAGGTCCTTGATCTTGCTCAGAGCATCTGCGATCTTGGCGCCGTCAGTGGTGCCAGCCTGTTTGATGGCTTCGGCCACCGCCAGGGTACCGTCATAGGCATGGATGGCGAAGGTATCCGGTTCTTCGTTGAATTTGGCTTTATAGTCTTTGATGAACTGTTGAACATGGGGATCCTTATCCTGTGCGGAATAAGCGCTGGTGAAGTAGGTACCATTCAGGGCTTCCCCACCAGCAATCTGGGCCAATTTCGGAGAATCCCAGCCGTCGCTGCCCAGGATCGGGCAGGTCAGACCAACTTCACGGGCCTGTTTGATGATCTTGGAGACTTCTTCATAGTAGCCGGGAACATACAGTGCTTCCGGATTGGAGGCTTTCAATTTAGTCAGAGCGGACTTGAAGTCCTGGTCCTTGGCCAGGAAGGCTTCCTTGCCCACCACTTTGCCGCCTTTTTCTTCCAAAGTCTTACCGAATACATCCATCAGCCCTTTGGAATAGTCACTGGAAGAATCATAGAAAATCGCAATATTCTTCAATTTCAGGGTCTCTACGGCGAATTTGGCCATCAATTTGCCCTGGAAAGGATCCGTGAAGCAGGCCCGGAAAATAAACGGACGGACCTTGCCTTTTTCGTCCACCGTAATGCCAGGAGCCGTAGCCACAGGAGCCATCAGAGGCACTTTGCTGTTGGTCACCACCGGCGTAGCTGCCGATACGCAGCCGCTGGTAGCCGGCCCGATGATGACAGAGACTTTATCTTTCGTAATCAGTTTGGTAGCTGCATTCCCAGATTCAGAAGGCTCAGACTTGTTGTCTGCTTCCACCAATTTGATTTTCTTGCCATTGATGCCGCCTTTGGCATTGATCTGTTCCACCGCCAATTGTACCCCTTTGTAGGTGGATTTGCCGTAGTTGGCAACATTCCCCGTCAGTTCAAACAAAGCACCGATCTTGATTTCATTGCCACTGTCTTTCTTTGCTGCATCTTTCTTGCCGCAGCCGGTAAACATAGACGCTACGAGCGTTGTCATCGCCAGCGCGCCGACCGCTTTTTTCCATGCTTTCATCAACAACACCTTTGCTTTCTTGAGATTTCTTGCCGGGGACCCGTGTAGCGACAGCAACCGGTCGGCCTTGCAAGCTACAGATATTATACGCACTTGTTCACATTTTTGCAACATTCTTTTTTACAAAATACATTACGATTTTTAAAAATATACAGTTGTTTTATGTATATTTTTAAGTTTGTATGTTTCTAATGGATTTTTGTCTGCATGTAAAAAACGTTTTCTGAAAACAATGGGATTCAGGGGCCTTTCATCCTCAGACTCTGATTTTTTATGGAACAAAGGCTGAATGCAAAAAAGGGCAGGTGGGTGCTGCACGTTCCATGCAGTACCCACCTGCCCTTCAGCTGATGACTGCTTATAATTCCTTGTACTCAGCCTTCCACTGAATGGCTTCGATGGCTTTTTTCGGATCCTCCACCGGGAGACCATTCAGCCCTTCCTTCACCGCCTGGCACACCACTTTTTCCGCCAGGATCCTGGTGAAATTCCCCATTTCCCGTACGGGAGGCAGGACAGAAGCTCCAGGTTTCTTCATGTCCACCAGATCGGTAAGAGCATGGGCAGCAGCTGCCAGCATCCCTGGAGAGACTTTCTTGGCCCGGCAAGCGGCCACCGCCAGCCCCATACCCGGGAACACCAGGGAATTATTCGCCTGGCCGATTTCATAGACCGTTCCATGATACGCCACTTTCTTGGAAGCCGTACCGGTAGCCACCAGGGCTTTCCCGTCCGTCCAACGGAGCAGCGCCTCTGCACTGGCTTCTGCCAGGTCCGCCGGATTGCTCAAAGGAAAGATGATGGGCCGAGGCGTATGGGCGGCCATTTCTTGGACCACTTCTTTCGTAAAGGCTCCCGCAGCCGTAGACGCCCCTACCAGGATAGTGGGATGGATAGCTTTGACTGCCTCTTCCAGGGTATCCAGTTTGGCGCCGGCGAGGAACTCACTCCGCTTCCGGGCATAAGGCTTCTGCTGGGGTGTCATCCCTTCCGTATCCTCAAACAGCAGACCCTGCTGATCCACCAGGTAGAACCGGTTCCTGGCTTCTGCTTCACTGAGTCCCTGGAGCTGCATCTCGGCAAAGACCTGCCGGACGATTCCCATACCGGAGGTCCCAGCCCCAAAACACAGGAAAGTCTGGTCTGTGAGCTTTTCCCCAGACGCCTTCAGCCCGCCCAGGATGGCCGCCAGAGTCACAGCCCCCGTGCCTTCGATATCATCGTTGTACACCGCATACCGGTCTTCATACCGTTCCAAGAGACGGGCGGCATTTTCCCGGCCAAAATCCTCGAAATGGATATAGAGATGGGGGAAAAGGCTTTCTGCAGTCTGGAGGAAGGCATCCACAAAAGCATCATACCGCTCATCGCTGATCCGTCTGTGATGGAGCCCCAGATACAGAGGGTCATCGATCAGGCTCTGACGGTTGGTGCCTGCATCCAGCACCACCGGCAGGACTTTGGCCGGATCGATGCCGGCTGCTGCCGTATAGACCAGGATTTTCCCTGTGGAAATGCTCACCCCGTTGGTTCCCCAATCCCCGATGCCCAGGATGCTTTCTCCATCGGTCACCACGATCAGCTGGATATCTCGTCCAGAAGCCCCGTTCTTCAAGGATTCTTCGATATCCTCCATATGATCGATGGACAGGTATACCGCATTCTGGGGCGTGGTAAAATATTCGCTGTACTGCTTGACGCTTTCCGCCACCCCCGGAGCATAGAGCACCGGCATGAGTTTTTCCAGATGGTGGGAAAACAAATGGAAAAACAGGGTCCGGTTCCGGCTGAACAACTTCATCAGATAATGGCGCTGGACCGCTTTATTGGGCCGTTCGCAGAAATTTTCAAAGGCCTGCTGATCCTGGAGCTCCAGGGTCTCTACCTGGGGAGGCAGGATACCGATCAAGCCATACTTTTTTCGTTCCTCCCAGGTAAAAGCCGTTCCTTTATTTAAAAATGGATCATTCAGCAAATCGTATCCGCGTTTGTTGGTCTTCATGATGGTTCCTCTCTTTCTCCCTGTACAGACTGGCCGATCTCGTCATTTCGTATGCTTATTGTATCCATGGGAAGAGTAAAAGTACAATATTTTATTTTCTCTGACCCAAACTTTAAATTATAATATGACTGTTGCATAAGCAACAGCTCGTCATAGGTCATACGTCATACGCCGATGGAAGCCAGCTTTGCTGGCTCTGAAAAGGAGAAAAATGAAACTCACCCAGATCGAATACTTCATCACCGTCTGCGAGTGCGGGAGCTTTTCCCGGGCAGCGGAAAAATGCCATATTTCCCAGCCGGGGATTTCCAAAGCCATCCGGGAGCTGGAGGAAGAATGCGGCGTTGCTTTATTCCAGCGGAACCGGAACAACATCCAGATCACCCGCCGGGGACGGATCCTGTTGGAACACGCCCGTCAGTTCGAAAACCACTACCGGAATCTATGCCAAGTGGTGCGCTCCTTGAGTACGGGCAAAGCCCTGATCCGGATCGGCATCGCTACCATGCGGGGCAATACCATTTTCCCTCAGCTCCACGGTTCTTTCCTGAAGACCCATCCCCAGATCACCATTGAAACAGTGGAAGAAACCACCAACGTGCTCTACGAGCTGCTGGACCGGCAGGAAATCGATTTTGCGCTCTGTGTCACCAATCGGCTGCCGGAAGAGCCCAACCACTGTCTGCTGCTCCGGAAAAGCTATCTGAAACTATTCGTCCGCCAGGACCACCCCCTGGCCCAGAAGGAAGCGGTGGATCTGACAGAACTGAAGGATACGCCTCTGGTCCTTTTTTCTGATCATTTCGACCAGACAGCCTATATCCGGCACATGTTCGCCCACAGCGGAGTCCATCCCTGGATCGTCCACCAGACAACCCAGGTATTCACCATCCTGGAATACATCCGTTCCGAGGGAGCGGCCGGCTTCCTGACAGAAGAAATCGCCCAGCAGGAACCGGACCTCCACGCTATCTCCATCCGTCAGTTCCGTCCGGCCTTCATTACCCTGGATTGGAACAAAGATCTCCATTTCAACCCGGCCATGGAGGAATTTGTGCTGTTCGTAAAAAAAATGGGGGCGTGAAGAAATCCACACCCCCTTTTTTCATTCCCAAATCGTTTTCATGATTTCCTTGTATTTTGCGTCCAGTTCCTTGCTGATCATCTGGAATAAGCCATACATCATATTTCCGTCCACCTGAGGTTCCCGGAAGATCACACAGGTATCCATGATCAGGGACTCTTCCTTGTCCAAATAGAATTTAAAGGCCTTATAGGTACGGTTATACTCATTCAGCAGGGAAAGCAGCGCTTCCTGATTCCCTTCTTTCAAGGCTTTAGGAGCCAGCAGCACCCGGATCACCCCAAAGGCGCTGTCGTCCAGGACTACGATCAGCTGGAGTGGTGTCCCGTCCACATCCATATGGGACCGGAATACCACAGTATGGAAAGGATCGTCTTTGATGGGATCTACGATAAAAGCCTTGGGATCTTTCTTTTCTACAAAATGCTTGAAGCTATCGGCTTTTTGATTCAATTCTGCCATTTGTATCCTCCTTCAGCGGGATGCTTTCCCCGTTCTTTTCTTACAGGATAGAACATCTCCTCATCCCCGTCAAGTTTCCCACTTATACACAGGCTTATCCACAAAAATCCAGAAGTTATACACAATTCCTGTGGATAACTCTGTGGGTAAGTCCTAGATATTGTGTAAAATCTTGTTCACCCCACTATATCCAGGAAGACTTATCCACTTGTGCACAGGTTATCCACAGAAGAAAAAGGGTGTGTTGCACGTTACATGCAACACACCCGGTCTCATAAGCCGCATAGCGGCTCGGTCTCGGGTCTCGGCTCTCGAGTCTCGAGACGAATGAGAAATTTGCAAGCAAATTTTTTGAATGTACAAAGCCTAATCTGCTAACGATAAGATATTCGTTTCTATATCCAGCACGATACTGGTTCTATACCTTCAAAAGAACCTGGCCATGGGGACAGGTTCTATCCAACGGCTCGAGACTCACGACTCGAGACCTCAAAAAGGGGCTGTTGCGCACGCAACGGCCCCTTTTTCTTACTCTTCCTCACTCACCGTATTCACTACAGCCAATGCAGCTACCTTGTCTCCTTCGTCCAGATCCATGAGCTTGACGCCCTGGGCATTCCGTCCGTAAGTAGAGATATCAGCCGCATTCATCCGGATGATGATGCCCGCTGCAGAAATCAGCATGATTTCCTGAGACTCATTGATGAATTTGGAACCGACGATCAATCCCGTCTTATTGGTCACCTTCAGGTTGATGATGCCTTTGCCGCCCCGGCTCTGGACCCGGTATTCGGAAATATCCGTGCGCTTGCCCTGTCCCTTATCCGTGACAGTCAGCACTTCTCCCGTATCATCCACACAGCTATCCATGGAAACCACACTGTCATGAGGCCGCAGGCTGATGCCCCGCACCCCATGGCTGGTCCTTCCCATAGGCCGTACATCCTCTTCCAGGAAGTGGATGGCATACCCATCCCGGGTGGCCAGCAGGATATCATTATGGCCGCTGGTCAGCTTCACATCGATGAGTTCTTCCCCTTCGTCCAGGTTGATGGCGATCAAGCCGCCCTTCCGGGCGGATTTGAACTCGCTGACGCTGGTCCGTTTCACCACCCCCAGATTGGTAGCCATGAACAGGAATTTCTTCTCATCTTCGCTGATGCCGCTCTTCACTGCGATCACTGCGTTGATTTTCTCATTCTCTTCCAGAGGCAGCAGATTGCGGATGAAAGTCCCCTTCGCCGTCCGGCTGGCTTCCGGGATCTCGAATCCCTTCTGCCGGTAGACACGGCCCCGGTTTGTGAAGAACAGGATATTGTCATGGGTGCTGGCCATGAGCAGGTGTTCCGAGAAATCTCCCTTGACCTTGTTGTCTTCCTTGACGATCTTGCCGCTGCCGGCTTTGATGCCCCGGCCGCCCCGGTTCTGGTTCCGGAAATTGGTCAAAGCCTGGCGCTTGATGTAACTCTGGTGGCTGATGGTGATCACCACGTCTTCTTCGGCGATCAGATCTTCTGTTTCCAGGTCCCCTGTATCCGGCACAATGGAAGTCCGGCGGGCATCCCCGAACCGTTTCTTCACATCCAGCAGGTCTTCCCGGGCGATCCCCATGATCTTGTGTTCATCACTGAGCACATCTTCCAGATAGGCGATGGTAGCCATGACTTCTTTGTATTCATCCTCGATTTTCTGCCGTTCCAGACCGGTGAGGCGTTGGAGGCGCATATCCAAGATGGCCTGGGCCTGGCGTTCGCTGAGGCCGAATTTCTCTATCAAAGCAGCTTTGGCTACATCTCCGTTGGCACTGGCCCGGATGGTGGCGATCACTTCATCCAGATGATCCAAGGCGATTTTCAGCCCTTCCAAGATATGGGCCCGTTCCCGAGCTTTATTCAATTCATACCGGCATTTCCGGGTGATGACGTTCTTCTGGTGCTCCAGATAATATTCCAGGATCTGCTTCAGATTCAGGATCCGAGGATGGCCGTTGACCAAGGCCAGCATGATGATACCGAAAGAATCCTGGAGCTGGGTATGCTTGTACAGCTTATTCAGCATGATTTCCGGGACCACATCGCTGCGCAGTTCGATGACGATGCGCATGCCCTTCCGATCCGATTCATCCCGCAGGTCAGTGATCCCTTCCAGGGTCTTGTCCTGGACCAGATGAGCGATGTTTTCGATGAGTTTCGCCTTGTTCACCTGGTAAGGGATCTCTGTGACCACGATCCGGTTCTTGTTCTTGGGCATAGGTTCCACATGGGCTTTGGCCCGGACCTTTACCACGCCTCGGCCGGTAGTGTAAGCCTGACGGATCCCGGAAAGTCCCAGGATCTTGGCCCCCGTAGGGAAATCAGGTCCCTTGACCGCCGTCATCAGCTGTTCGACGGTGGCTTCCGGATGGTCGATGAGCATCACACAGGCATCTACCACTTCCCCCAGATTATGAGGAGGGATATTGGTGGCCATCCCTACTGCGATCCCAGCGGATCCATTGATCAGGAGGGCCGGTACCTTAGCGGGCAGCACCGTAGGTTCCTTCAGGGATTCATCGTAGTTAGGGATGAAATCCACTGTATCTTTTTCGATATCCCGGAGCATCTCCACCGCGATTTTCCCCATGCGGACTTCCGTATACCGCATGGCAGCTGCCGGGTCGCCGTCCACAGAACCGAAGTTCCCGTGGCCGTCCACCATCAGATACCGGGTAGAGAAATCCTGGGCCAGACGCACGATGGCATCATATACCGAATAATCTCCATGGGGATGGTATTTCCCCAAAACATCACCCACGATACGGGCACTTTTTTTATACGCCTTGTTGGGCAGCGTCCCTGCCTCATTCATGGCATAAAGGATGCGGCGGTGGACCGGTTTCAAGCCGTCCCGCACATCCGGCAGAGCCCGCTGGACAATGACGCTCATGGCGTAGTCGATATAGCATTTCTGCATCTCGTCTTCGACATAAACGGGGATCACTTTGCCTGCAGTGATGGTCTGCTTGTCATTCTGCTGATCATCCACGTTCTCACGCTTCCTTCCTGCGTCTTATGACGCGGTCATTTCCAAAGGAGATCATAGACCTGTTTGCCGATCAGCACCACAGTCATGATCAGATAGAGGGTGCGGATATACCCCACCCCTTTTTTTATAGCAAACTTCGCGCCCAGCCGGGCTCCGGCGATTTCCACCAGTCCCATAGGCAGGGCATAGGCCAGATAGACCCGCCCCAGCAGCAGGAAAGCCACCATGCCTCCGATGTTGCTGGCCAGGTTCAGGGCTTTGGTATTCCCTGCTGCCGTCACGAAGTCATACCCGAAATACAAAAATCCGAAAATCAGGAACGAACCGGTACCCGGTCCGAAAAAGCCGTCATACATCCCCAGGAACCAGGCCATAGCAGACATCCCCAGAGCCATGGAACGGGTCACCGTCCCCATTTGGCCCACGCCGTCCCAGTTCTTGCGGCGGTAGGTATAAAAAGCCGTACCCACCAGGGCCAGGACCACGATGATCCGCAGCAGCTGTTCCGGGAGCAGATAAGCAATGCAGGCTCCGGCTCCGCTGCCCAGGAAAGACAGGGGCATCAGCTTCAGGATCTTCGGATCCACCTTGCCGGAACGGGCAAAGGTGAAAAAACTGGTGACCGCTCCGATGGAAGCGGCAAATTTGTTGGAGCCCAGGGCATAGGGCGTGGGGACGCTGGTGGCCATGAAAGCCGGCAGGGTGATCAGTCCGCCACCTCCTACTGCCGCATCGATGAAAGATCCCACAAAACCGGCTGCCATCAGGAAAAGCAGGTCCTGCCAATGGAATTCCAGCATGGATTTACTCCTTCCAAGTGAAATAGACGCCGACAATCCCCTTTTGGCAGGAAGCCTGCAGGACTGGCTCCGTCATCTTATTGCTCACCGCATAGGGATTGTCCAGTCGGAGTTCCGCCTGAACAAGGGGCCAGCGGACGCCGTCGATGCTGACCTGGCACACAGGAGACAAGGGCAGCAGGCTGACGGCCCGGGGCCGGGTCTTCCCTGCCGTAAAGGAAAGCCTCTCCCCAGGCAGCAGATAACAGAGAACTTCCTGTTCATCGGCCAGCAGCGCAGAACCTCCCCGCTGCACATAGGCCAAAAGGGTATAGAGATTGCCGAAAAGATGATCGGCTCGGCCACCCCAGATACCGGTGGCCAGGACGGTCCGGTCCTGGGGCAGATCCTGGAGGACCAGGGACAGATCTGTATCATCTTTGTTCACTGGATACGTTTTGGCCCGGGCTCCCTGCCGGACAAACCCATCCCAAACCCCTGGAGCCACACTGTCCCGATCCCCATAGAGAAAACCAGGCACCACACCAGCGGCTTTGCAATGATCGGCTCCCCGGTCTGCCACTGCCACTGGATAAGCCGCAGCCGTTTTCCGCAGCCATTGGGGATCTGGCCGGCGGCCGCCGGCCACCACTACAATCCTCTCTCCACCCGGACGGCTCAGCTGGATTCGTCCCTGGGGCAGCTGGATACCCTGATTCATACCTGCTCTCCTTAAAAGTCCAGATTGGTCACTTTTCCTGCATTTTCTTCGATGAACTGTCTACGAGGCTCTACTTTATCCCCCATGAGGACGGAAAAGACGGAATCCGCCGTAGCCGCATCTTCCAGCTGGACCTGGAGCACCGTACGCTTGCTGGGATCCATGGTGGTCTCCCACAGCTGTTCCGGGTTCATTTCCCCCAGCCCTTTATACCGCTGGACATAGGGATTGTTCTGCCGCCCTACTTCATCCAGTTTCTTCTGGAGTTCCTCATCGCTGTAGGCATAAGTATGCTTCTTGCCCGTCCGGACCAGATAGAGAGGCGGCTGGGCGATGAATACATTCCCATGGATGATCAAAGGTTTCATATACCGGTAGAAAAAGGTCAGCAGTAAAGTCCGGATATGGGCTCCGTCCACATCCGCATCGGTCATGATGATGATTTTTCCATAGCGTGCCTTGCTGATATCGAATTCATCACCGATGCCGCAGCCGAAAGCCGTGATCATGGCACGGATCTCCTGGCTGTTGAGCATCTTGTCCAACCGGGCCTTTTCCACATTCAGGATCTTCCCCCGGAGCGGCAGGATGGCCTGAAAGTTCCGGTCACGGCCCTGTTTGGCACTGCCCCCTGCAGAATCCCCTTCTACCAGATAGATCTCGGTTTCAGCTGCATTCTTGCTGGAACAGTCAGCCAGTTTTCCAGGCAGGCTGCTCACTTCCAAAGCAGACTTTCGCCGTGTTAAGTCCCTTGCTTTTCGGGCAGCAGACCGAGCACGGTTGGCCATGATGGCTTTTTCGATGATTTTTTTCGCAACGGGAGCATTTTCCTCGAAGTACTCCGTCAGGGCTTCGGTCACCATATTGTCCACGATGCCCCGGACTTCGCTGTTCCCCAGCTTGGTCTTGGTCTGTCCTTCGAACTGAGGTTCCCGGACCTTCAAGCTCATGACGCAGGTGAGCCCTTCCCGTACATCGTCCCCGGACAGATTTTCCTCATTATCCTTGAGCATCCCGTTCTTCCGGGCATAATCGTTGATGCAGCGGGTCATGGCCTGCTTCAGGCCAGCCAGATGGGTGCCCCCTTCTTCCGTATTGATATTGTTCACAAAGGTGTAGATATTCTCCGTGTAGGCGTCCGTATACTGCATGGCCACTTCCACGATGGTATCCTGGCGTTCCCCTTCCACATAGATGGGCTTGTCATGGAGAGGTTCCTTGCCCTTGTTGATGAATTCCACGAAGGAAACGATGCCTCCCTCGTAATGGAAGGTCTCGTCCTGTCCGCTCCGTTCATCGGTGAGCTGGATCTTGACGCCCTTGTTCAGGAAGGCCAGTTCCCGGATCCGGTGCTTCAGGGTATCATAGCTGTAGACCGTTTCGGTGAAGATGGTATCATCCGGCCAGAAGGTGACGCTGGTGCCGGTCTCCTTTTCCGGGCACTCCCCTTTCACATACAAAGGACGGGTGGTCTTTCCCTTGGCAAACTCGATGCCATAGACCTTCCCGTTCTTCTTGACTTCCACCACCATTTTTTTGCTCAAGGCATTGACGCAGGAAACCCCCACCCCGTGGAGCCCGCCGGAGACCTTGTACCCTCCATCTCCGAACTTGCCTCCCGCATGGAGGACGGTCATGACCACTTCAATGGCCGGTTTCCCCACTTTGTGCATTTCCACAGGGATGCCCCGCCCATTGTCCGTGACCGTGATGCTGTTGTCCGGATGGATCGTCACGTGGATATGGTCACAGTATCCGGCCAGGGCTTCATCGATGCTGTTGTCGATGACTTCATACACCAGATGGTGCAGTCCCCGTCCGCTGATGCTGCCGATATACATACTGGGACGTTTCCGCACGGCTTCCAGGCCTTCCAGGACCTGGATCTGTTCCGCCCCATAATCACCGTGGACGGCAATCTCTTCTTCAATCGTCTGTTTCTTTTTCGCCATACAAACCTCCCGATGTCAGCGTTTTTGCAGGGTCCTGCTGGAAATCCCTGAGAGGATGATCTTATCCCGGGTCACCACGCAGCTGGAAGGCGGAAAATCTTCTGTCAAGTCGATGACATTTGCTTTCCCCAGTTTGGGTCTCAGGAAAAACCGGTAGATATTCGTCCGTTTATTCCGGATATCGAAGATCCCGATGATTTCATCGCAGCGGACCACATAATTATTTCCTACGTGCAGGTACATAATAACGGCTCCTTTTGGCTTTGTCCAACGTGCGCTGGATGGTCTCCTCCTGGAGTTCTTCCGGATGGAGACCGGTTTCCAAGAGCACGGCAAAAGCCTTCTCCTGGGCAGTCGCCTGGGGAGCCAAGGCCTGGTTCAGCGCCCATTCTCCCAGTACTGCCTTCACGTCAGTAAATGTTATTCTATCACATTTCACCAGTTCCCGGCAATCTTCATAGCGGAGCCAAGGCCGGAGCACCAGCTGCTTCCGGATTTCCCGGCGCAGGGCCTGGGTCTGTTCCCGGCGGCAGGCTGAACAGATCTCTTCTTCCCCGATCAGAGGGACTCCACAGATCGGGCAGCGGCGGGAAGGATCCACCTTGGGCATGAAAGGTCCCGTTTCCTCCCTGGGCTGGGATTCCTCCTGGATGATGCCATGGTAAAATTTCAGTTCCCGCAGGATCCGCTTCCGGCCCTGCAGGGCCGGGAGCAGCTGCCGGTTCAATTGCCCCAGCAGTCTGCCCTGCATCATATGGAGCTGATTGGACCACATGGGATTGTCCGTATGGATATACAGCGTCCCCTGATCCAGCTTGTAGGGCTGAGAATGATTGGCTGCCGTATGACCGATGATTTCCGCCCAATGGCTCCGCAGCCAGTGGAGCAGGAACTGCTGCCGGGCCCAAGGGGTCCTCAGCACTTTCAGGACCAGGAGTTCTGAATCTTTCATCCTTCTGCCTCCAGTCTCCCTTCCCGTACCCGGTACGCCGCAACATCACCCTGGACAGGAGCCAGGGAACGGTCATTCACCGTAAGGAAGGTCTGCACCGTCCCATTGATGAAACCCAGCAGTTTTTCCCGGCGGTGTTCATCCAGTTCGCTGAGCACATCATCCAAGAGCAGGACCGGATATTCCTCCCGGACGGAACGGATGAATTCCAATTCGGACAATTTCAAGGCCAAGGCCGCCGTCCTTTGCTGTCCCTGGGACCCATAGATCCGCAGGGGACGCCCTGCATGGAAGATTTCCAGATCATCCCGATGAGGTCCCAGACTGGTATAGCCCCGGAGATAGTCCAGCTGATGCCTCTGCGCCAGCTGTTCCCGATAGAAGGCCTCCCAGGCTCCCGGCCCGGGATTTTCCTCCAGGGCGGCTTCTCCCCGGCCTTGTTTCTGGACATAAGAAAGCGCCAGTGCTCCCTGGGTGCCGGTAATACCGTCATAGACCTGCTGGGCCGCCGTCCGGATCCCTTCCAGCGCCCGGAGACGGAAATCCAGGATCCCTCCTGCCGGCCGGGCCAGAGCCTCATCCCAGACAGCCAACTGGGCTTCCTCCAATTTCTCCCGTTCCCGGCACTGTTTCAGGAAACGGTTCCTCTGCTGGAGTACCCGATTGTACTGGGTCAGGAGATCATAATAGAGGGGACTGATCTGGGCGATTTCCATATCCAGGAATTTCCGGCGCAGAGCCGGATCTCCTTTGACCAGCTGCAGATCGTCCGGGGTAAAGAGGACCAGGTTCACCCGGCCATACTGTTCCCGCGGGCTCACCGGATTCCCATTCAGGAGATTCTCTTTTTTCAGCCTTCCCCGTTCCTTGTACCGTTTCACCAAGAGACAGCTGGATCCATATCGGTCTCCATACTGCAGTTCTGCGGCCCATTCTTCCTCTCCGAAGCTGGGGATTTCTTCTTCATGCCGGGTCCGGAAGGAAAAGCCCCGGGCCGCCAGATAGATGCCTTCCAGCAGGTTGGTTTTCCCCTGGGCATTATCTCCATAAAAAATAGTTATATTATGTCCCAATGGGATGGACACTTGCTGGTAATTCCGGAAATGGAGGAGCCGGAGGTGTTCCAGGCGCATCAGAAAATGACCCGGACCGGCGTCAGGATATACGTATAACTGGCATCGCCTTCCGGCATCAGCCGAGCCGGAGACAGGGATGTATTGGTCTCCAGGCTGATCTGCTCACTGCCGCAGTTCTTGAAGAAGTCCATCATATAGCGAGAATTGAAGGCAATGTTCAGAGGCAGGGATTCCCCGATGGTCTGGCAGGCAATGATTTCCTTGCCCTGGCCCATATCACTGACGGCAGAAGAAAGGATGATCCCATCCGTATCGATGGCCAGCCGTACGATATTGTAATCGGACTGAGAGAACAAGGCCACCCGCTGGATGGCTTTTTCCATATCGACCCGGTTGAATACCGTACGATTACTGAAAGAAGGAGGAATTGGTCGTTTGTAATCAGGGAATTTTCCTTCAATCAGACTAGAAATAATGGTCAGATTTCCGACTTTGGCCATGATCTGCCGTCCCTGGAGGCTCAAGGTCACAGGTTCAGGCAGTTCTCCATTCAGATTGCTGCGGATTTCCTTTAGGAGACGGGCGGGGATCAGCATGGAAAATTCGCTGTCATCGGCCTCTTCCAGTTCGGATTCTTTGATGGCCAGACGATGGGTATTGGTCCCCACTGCCGTCAAGCTTTTCCCGGCTTTTTCCAGGTAAACCCCTGTATACAAAGGACGGCTGGCATCGGTGGAACAAGCATAGACCGTGGTATCGATCAGTTTTCCGATGACGTCTTCTGACAGCTGAAGGGTCCGTTCTCCCTGGAAATGAGGCATAGCAGGATATTCTTCCGGATCCATCAGAGGGATGTGATACTGCCCTCTGGCCTTAGCTGCTTTCAAGGTCATTTCCTTTTCACCGGGAAGCTGCTGGAGCGTCAAGACTTCATCCGGATCGAACCGTGCCAGGAGATCGCCGATTGCCTTCGCAGGAATCAGGATATCTCCGGGTTCCTCTCCATTTACCTCTAATTCTTTATTCATCATGTAGGTGTTATCCATCGCGATCAACTGCAGCTTATTTCCCTGGAGGATCACATGGATTCCAGAGAAAATCGGGGCATTGTTGCTGGATGAAATGGCTCTTTTGACGATATTGACGCTTTGCGCCAGTTCTTTGCTTTCACATGAAAACTGCATGACAGTACCTCCTTGTTTCTAAGTCGATAAAATATTAAAAATCCGTAGTCTTCGTAGTAGGGCCTGTGGGTATGTGGAAAAGTCTTCAAAACCTTGAAGCAAGCCCGGAAAACAACGAGGATAACTATGTGGATAACCTTTGTCTAATTATCCACATATCCACTTTTGCAAGGACTTTGACAGTTATCCACAATTTTACGAACAAGTTATACACAGTATTATCCACAAGTTGTGGATAACTGGGAAGGCAATCTGCTTCCTGGCTCATTTTTTCAGGTCTTCTATGAGTTTGGCCAGCTGCCGTTCCAGATTGGGATGATCTTTTTTATCATCGGCGATCTTGTCACAGGCATGGAGTACGGTGGTATGATCCCGTCCGCCAAAATATTCGCCGATCCGAGGCAAAGAAAGATCCGTCAGTTCCCGGGTCAGATACATAGCGATCTGTCGGGGATAGGCGATGGAACGGGTCCGTTTCTTAGCCTTCAGATCTTCTACCCGGATCTTGTACTGGGCTGCCACCAGTTCCTGGATGGCTTCTACGGTGATGACTTTTTCTGTGGTACTGCCCATATCCAGGTCTTTGAGAGCCTTCCGGGCCAGTTCCATAGTAACGGGCTGTTGGTTCAGGCTGGCAAAGGCACGGACTTTCGTATAGGCGCCTTCCAATTCACGGATATTGGTCTTTACATTGGTGGCAATGAGCTGGATGACTTCTAGAGGAAACTCCAAGTGGTCTTTTTCCGCCATGTTCCGTAAGATGGCACTGCGGGTCTCAAAATCAGGATGGTTGATCTCGATGATTAAACCCTGCATGAAGCGGCTGGTCAGCCGTTCTTCCAAGGTATCCAGTTCTTTGGGCGGACGGTCGCTGGAGATGATGATCTGTTTGTCTGCCTGTTTCAGCGCTTCAAAGGTATGGAAAAATTCTTCCTGGGTGGATTCTTTTTTCCGCAGGAACTGGATATCGTCGATGAGCAGCACGTCGATGTTCCGATATTTGTTCCGGAAGGCTTCGTTGGTGTTGTGCTGGATGGCTCCGATCAGTTCGTTGGTGAAGGTTTCGCTGGAAGTATATAGGATCTTCATCTGGGGAAATTTTTGATGGATGTAGTTGCCGATGGCATTCATCAGATGGGTCTTTCCCAGACCGGGATCACTGTACAGGAACAGGGGATTGTAGCTTTTGGCTGGTGCATTGGCCACTCCCATGGAGAAATTGAAGGCTTCTTCATTGGATTTGCCCCGGATGAAGTTGTCGAAAGTATATTTGGGAGAAAGATGGGAGTCGAATTCCTGGGAGGCTGGTCGGGGCTGGGAAGGCGCTTCCGGCGGAGCGGCTGGAACAGGAGCCGGAGCAGGGGAAGGATCCGGAAAAAGCGTCTGCTGGACCTTGGGAGTTTCTACGATGGCCATGGAGATCTTCATGGGCCGTCCGCAGATCTGGGAAAGGCTTTCTTCCAAGATGGGAAGGTAGCGTTCCTGAATCGTGAGCATGGTAAAGTTATTGGGGACATCCAGCAAAAGGCTGTCTTCTGTCAGGCTGCGTGGATGCGCCGGATCCAGCCAGATTTTCCAGTTGCCGGCTTCACCGCTGGCGGCTACGGCAGCAAGCATTTCGGCCCAGATCTGGGCCAGGTTTTTCGTCATCATATCCGATCCATCCTTTGTGATTTGATAGAGATTCCATTATACCATGAACCTGTGGAAAAATCTGTGGACAGTGTGGATAACTTCTCTTCAGGAAGAGCAGAAAACGCGCTGGGGAGCTTCTCTCCCTGTTATCCACAAAATCCAGGTTATACACAGGAAGTTATCCACAGCTGTGGATAACTGATTTCTACCTTGCTTTCAGCGATTGAAAAGCCGTTCCCAGAAACTGCGTTTCTTCAGCCGTTCGGCTTCTTCTTCTGCCGCTTTGGCACGGGCTTCCGCTTCGGCAATCCGGCTATGGGCTTCCTGCAGATTGACGGCTGCCGTTTCTTTGGCTGCGGTCAGAGCACCGATCTGCTGTTCCTTGAGACGCAGGACGGCTTCCTGCTGATCGGCTCTGGCTTGGGCCGCATCTCTGGCTTTGGCCAGGTCTTGGAGCTGGAGTTCTTTTTGTTCTGACTGGGCTTTGTATTCCAGATACTGGACTTTTTCCTGGGTCAGGAGTTTGGTAGTGCTCATTTCAGCAATGAGCTTCTGCTGGACTTTTCCCAATTGATCCTGGACGGTATTCATCTGGATCAAGAGCATCTTGTTTTCCTGGCGCAGCTGTTCCAGTTCTTCATCCTTATTCTGTTCATAGACGATGACGGGATTTTCCGAACGTTTTCCATCTAGGAATTGGACGGCATCATCGTCCAACATAAGGAACCGGTTCTGTTTGACCAAATGGCCTTCTAATTCTTCTTCATACCGTTTGATCTGTTTCCGGATGGCTTCATAGGAAACTCCTTTTTGTTTGGCATAGTCTTTGATGGTGATCATGACAGGCATCCCTCAGTATGGTGTAGATTTCTGGAACAGAAAAGAACTGCCGAATGGGCAGCAGTTCCTCAAACAACTGGCTTCCGGCAAACTTCATACAACGTTGTATTTCGAAGGAGCCAGGATGTTCCAAAGGTTGTATGGATATAGTATAGCATATTTGTCCGGGCTGTGGATAAAAGATTCCTGATAAAGGAGAGGGGAGGCATGGACAGGGGGTCTAGAGGTTTTCCACAGGAAGAAGAGTTTTCCACTGAAAGTTATCCACAGGTGTGGATAACTTTGGGGATAAGACCATTTCATGGGGGTGGAGAGGGTGAATGGGGGTGTGGATATCTTTTAAAGGCTCGCGACCCGTGACCCGTAGCCCGCGACCGTGGGTATGAACTTTTCACATCCCCAATTGCCCTGTCTCCAGTGGACATGTGGATAAGTTTGGGGATAAAAGCTGGAAACCGGCTTGAGTTGGGGAGTTATAGGTTTTCCACAGGGAAATAGCTTTTCCACTGGAAGTTATCCACAGATGTGGATAACTTTGTGGATAAGACCATTTCATGGGGATTTCAGCCTTTTTAAGGGCTTCAGGTCTTGTGGAAAACTGAATTGGGACAAAAAAAGAAATCCCTGTTCTTGTACAAAGAGCAGGGACAATGCTTACAGAGAAAGTGTCACAAAGAGAGATTTTAACGAAAACTGTAGGGAGTGTCATCCATCTGGCAGATCTTGCTATTTTTTCAGTTCCCGGATCAGTTCTTCGATTTCCCGGTTCAGTTCCGGATCTTGCTGCCGGTCTTTCTGGATCTTTTCACAGGCATGGATGATGGTACTGTGATCCCGTCCGCCGAAACATTCGCCTATTTTTTTCAGGGACAGTCCGGCCATCTCTTTGGTCAGATAGATAGCGATCATCCGGGGGACGGCGATCCGCTTCGTCCGTTTCTTTTCGATCAGTTCCGAACGATGGAGACGGAAATGGTCCGCCACCTGCTGCTGGATGGTATCCACTGTGACGAATTGCGGGGGAGTGAGGAGATTCAGTTCTTTCAAGGCGGCTCGGCTGAGTTCCAGGGTGATAGGTTGTCTAGTCATACTGGCATAGGCGCAGATCCGATTGTAAGCGCCTTCCAACTCCCGGACATTGCTGGTGACACTGCTGGCAATGAGCAGGATCACGTCGTTGGGGAAAAGGACACCTTCCTTATGGGCCAGGTTCTGGAGGATGGCCATACGGGTTTCCAGATCTGGATGTTGGATATCTGCTGTCAGGCCGGAATTGAAGCGGCTGATCATCCGCTCTTCCAGGGTATCCAGTTCGGCTGGCGGGCGGTCACTGGAAATGATGATCTGCTTGTTGGCTTTTTCCAAGGTGTTGAAGGTGTGGAAAAATTCCTCCTGGGTGGATTCCTTGTTCCGCAGGAACTGGATATCGTCGATGAGCAGCACGTCGATATTCCGATATTTCTCCCGAAAGGCTTCCAACCGATTATGTTCTACGCTTTCGATCAGTTCATTGGTGAAAGTTTCGCTGGAAATATACAGCACTTTCATTTCCGGATGGTTCTGCAGGATCTGGTTGCCGATGGCATTCATCAGATGGGTCTTGCCCAAGCCGGAATCGCTGAATAAGAAAAAAGGATTGTAGGCAAAGGCGGGATTGTTGGCCACGGCCATAGAGGCTGCCTTGGCAAAACGATTGGAATTGCCTACGACAAAATTATCGAAGGTATAGCGGGGAGAAAGGTTGGTGATAAAAGGGCGGGAAAGAGCCGTTTTTCTTTTCTTTTCTGGAATTTTGGAAGGAAGGGGAGGGTCTTGCTCCTGTTCTGCAAAGAGATCCAGCTCTATGGGCTTTTTTTTCGACATGGCAAACCTCCTTTCTCCTTTGAGGATTTTTTCCATTATAGCATATTCCTGCCATGTGGATAAGTAGGCAGCTGAAAGGGGAAAAGGAACGGGCCTGCCTTGTTTCAAAGGTTTTCCACAGGAAAAGGAGTTTTCCACAGTAAGTTATCCACAGGTGTGGATAACTTTGGGGACAAGTCAGGAAATAACGGGCTGGACAGGACTTTCCGAACGGATGTTCTGTGGAAAACTCCTTTCCTTGCATATTTTCAGGAAATTCCCTATAATGGAACAAATAAAAACGGAAACTGGGCTGGGCTCCAGCTGGGCCGGCCTGTAAAAAGGAGAAAACACAATGTCTGGGAAACTGCGCATTGCCATTACCGCTGATACCTATCCCTACGCCTCTGAAGTGACCAATTTGGTGGAAGCCCCTTTTGCTCCCCGTGGGCTGGTGGAAGTCCTCGCCAAATTAGGGGCTGTCCCCGTGATCCTTCCGGATGTGCCCGGTATCAAAGGAGAAGAGTATGTCGGTCTGTTTGACGGGTTGATCATTCCCGGGGGGCCGGATGTGGATCCCACTCTGTTCGGAGAGGAACCCAAATGGAAGATCGGACGGACCAATTATAAGCGGGATCGGTTCGAACTGGAAATATTCCAGGCTTTCTATCAGGCCGGCAAGCCGATTTTCGGCATTTGCCGGGGCTGTCAGCTGATCAATATCGCTTTGGGAGGCGATGTGTACCAGGATCTGCCCAGTGAAGATCCCCAGTGCACCATCCGCCATTCCCAGGGAGCACCGGGAGGATATCCTACCCATCATGTAGTCCTGCAGCCCGGCAGTAGCCTGTACGGGACCTTAGGGGAAAAGGCCTATGTGAATTCCAGGCACCATCAAGCTGTCCATCGGATCACGGAAGCCCTGGAAGTCACGGCAGTGGCTCCGGACGGGGTCCAGGAAAGTGTAGAATCCCATGATCACCGGCAGGTGGTAGCTGTCCAGTGGCATCCGGAAAACATGTGGCAGGACCATCCAGAGCAGCTGCAGCTGTTTGCGGATTTCCTGGAACGGGCAGCAGCGATGAAAAAAGAGGGATGAAAATCCCTCTTTACAAATGGGAAAAAATTTGCTAATATATATCTTATCTGATGCGGGCATAGTTCATTGGTAGAATGAAAGCTTCCCAAGCTTTAGAGGTGGGTTCGATTCCCATTGCCCGCTCCAAATGAAAACAAACCTGTCGCTGAGGCGGCAGGCTTTTTTATTTTCTGGAAGGGCTGGGTATGATATAATACTTTTTTATAGAAAATCTATTTATCTTGTCTGGAACAAATGGGAGGAAAACATGGCAGACTACAATTTACTGCAGAAAAAGATCCTGGCCGATGGGACCATTAAAAGCGGCGATGTGCTGAAGGTGGACAGTTTCCTGAACCATCAGATTGACGTCCCTTTCATCAGTAAGCTGGGGAAGGAATTCTACGAATTGTTCAAAGACCGGCCCATCAACAAGATCCTGACCATCGAAGCTTCCGGCATCGGGATTGCCTGTCTCACCGCCGTCCATTTCCGGGTCCCCGTGCTGTTTGCCAAAAAAAGTGCCGGCAGCAATATGGATAAGGAAGTCTACAGTACGGAAATCAAATCTTTCACCCATAATAAAGTCAACCATGTGGTCGTTTCCAAAAAGTATCTCAATGCGGGAGACCATGTACTGATCATCGATGATTTCCTGGCTAACGGCTGCGCCGTAGAAGGGCTTATCGATCTGGTCCATCAAGCCGGGGCAGAAGTAGAAGGCGTGGGCATTGCCATTGAAAAAGGGTTCCAGGGTGGGGGCGATGCCCTGCGGAAACAAGGGTACGATGTGAAGAGCCTGGCCATCATCGAAAAGATGGATGCTGCCACCGGGTCCATCCTGTTCCGGTAAGGAGGGCCTATGGAAAAAGAAAAACAGCAAGGCCGATCCCTGGATCTGTCCGACCCTATTTACCAGTTTGACGGAGCAATCAGCCTGCAGAAAGCCATTCCCTTTGGGCTCCAGCATGTGCTGGCCATGTTCGTGGCCAATATCGCACCCATCCTGATCGTCACAGGAGCGGTGAAGATGCCTACGGAGCAGGCAGCTGCCTTGATCCAGGCAGCTATGATCATGGCCGGGGTAGGTTCCCTGTTCCAGATGTTCCCAGTGGGGCCCCTGGGGAGCCGGCTGCCCATCATCATGGGGATTAGCTTCACGTTTGTGTCTACCTTCTGTGTCATCGGGGCCAAATACGGCTATGGAGCTATCTTAGGGGCAGCGTTGATAGGTGGCTGCCTGGAAGGCTGTCTGGGGCTCATTGCCCGCTGGTGGCGTCGGTTCATCCCACCTATCGTTTCTGCCAGTGTGGTGACGTCCATCGGGTTCTCCCTGCTGGGCATCGGTGCCAATTCTTTCGGAGGCGGTTTCGGCAATCCTCATTTTGGGGAAGCCCCTTATATGATCGTAGGGACCGTGACCCTGCTGTCCTGTCTGATTTTCAACATTAAGGCCAAGTCTTTCTACAAACAGCTTTCCGTGCTGTTCGGTCTCGTGGTGGGTTATGTGACGGCCTTTTTCTACGGCATGGTGGATCTGTCTAAGTTAGGTACAGCCGGACTGTTCTCTTTGCCCCAGCCCCTTCCCTATACTTTGGAATTCCATCCGGATGCCATCTTTTCCGTATTCTTGATTTTCCTGGTGTCCGCCACAGAAACTCTGGGAGATACTTCTGCTCTGACGGTGATGGGGTTTGGCCGGAACGCCACGGATAAGGAAATCGAAGGGTCCATCGGAGTGGATGGCTTCATCAGTGCGCTTTCCTCTCTGTTCGGCTGTCTGCCCATCACTTCTTTCAGCCAAAATGTTGGACTGATCGCTATGACCCATGTAGTGAACCGGAAAGCGGTAGCCAGCGGGGCGGCTATCATGATCCTGGCCGGACTGTTCCCGGTACTGGGTGTGATCCTGGCTTCCCTGCCGGAAGCGGTGCTGGGGGGCTGTACCTTGATGATGTTCGGTTCCATCGTAGTCAGCGGGGTCCGTATGCTGGGCAGCTGCGGCTACAGCCAGCGGAATATGATCATTGCCGCCCTGAGCCTGTCCATCGGCATCGGATTTACCCAGAACCCTGCTATTTTCAAGATCTTCCCAGATCTGATGAAAAGCGTCTTCGCCGAAAATTGTGTGGCTGTGGTATTTGTGGTGGCCGTAGTACTGAATTTCATCCTGCCGGAGGAGATGAAATAAAAGAGCTGCCTCTTGGCAGCGTGCTCTCTGTGAATCTGGAGGTGTGTGCAGATGCCTTTCTATGGGATGATGATCCGGCTGAATGGGAAAAATAAAGTGCAAAAGGTCCTTTTTTCTTCTGGTTTTGCAGAGGGGATGTTGAGAAAAACAGCAGGATCTCTGGTGGGAGTCCCCGTGGGGAAAATCCCTCATTTTCAATTGGATCTGGAAAAAGGGACCCTGGTGTGGGAAGGATGTCATTTTTCCTGCTGTCGGATAGAGGATCCCCCGGGAAGCCTGCTGCTGATCCAAGAAGAAAATGTCTGTGAACAGCTATTGGCTGAAATCGTGAATCGTATGACGGATGCACTGCAGCTGTATGACGCTGGGGGAAATATCCAGTTTTTCAATCGAGCTGCCCGGCGGATGATGGGCATTTCTTTGAAAGATGAAATCCGAGGACAGCGTCTTTTGGATGTTTTTGCTGTGGATCCCCAGTACAGCACTACGTTGACGGCCCTGGCTACCAGGAAGCCGGTTGCCCAGCGGTATGATCATTATAAATCCACTACGGGAAAGGACTTGATGACGGTCAATGACGGGTGGCCGGTATTCCGGCCGGACGGCTCTCTGTTGGGAGCTGTTGTACGGGAGCAGGATGTGGGTATGATCAAAAAAGAACTGGCACGGCTCCAAGAGAACCAACAGATCCTGACCCGGCATCTGACCCGGCAGTTATCCAATGCTTCTCAGACGCGGTACACTTTTGACGACATCATCGGCTCCAGCGCCCTCCTCCAGGCAGCGGTGCAGCTGGCCAAGCAAATGGCCTTGAAAGAAATGAATATCCTGATCCAGGGAGAAACAGGAAGCGGGAAAGAACTGTTTGCCCAGGGAATCCATGCATTCAGTTCTCGGAAAAAGGAGAAATTCCTGGCTGTGAATTGTGCGGCTTTCCCAGAATCTTTGATTGAATCCATGCTTTTTGGTACCAGTAAAGGGGCTTTTACGGGAAGCACGGAACAGACAGGACTCCTGGAAGCTGCCAACCATGGAACCCTGTTCCTGGATGAAATGAATTCCATGAGCCTGGGAATGCAGGCCAAACTCCTCCGGGTGCTGGAAGAAAAGAAGGTGCAGAGAATCGGCAGTACTCGGGAAATTCCTATAGATGTAAGAGTGATTTCTTCCTGCAATGAAGACCCTTTTCAGTTGATGGAACAAGGAAAGATCCGCAGAGATCTGTTCTATCGGCTGGCGTCTGTGATCATCGAGGTTCCTCCTTTACGGGAACGGATGGGGGATTTGGATGAGCTGGTCAGTTGGTATCTGCAAAAACACAAGGATGGGGGTAGCCAGCCCATCCATACCATCACTCCCCGGTTTTGGCAGCTGCTCCGGAACCATGACTGGTCGGGCAATGTCCGGGAATTGTTCCATATCCTCAATTATGCCGTGAGCATGTCCCAAAATGGAATCTTGGATACAGAGGATTTCCCCACTTATTTTTTGAGGCATCAGCAGCAGCGTCCTAAGGAGATCCTTCCTACGGCTTCAGAAAGGACAGTGGATTATGGGCAGGGTCTGAACAGCTTGGTCCAGGAGTATGAAAAGCAGCTCCTGGCAGATGCTTATCTGCACTGCGGCTGCAATGCCACAAAAACGGCGGAACTATTGAAGATCAGCAGACAGAATTTCCAATATTATGCCAGGAAATATCATCTCCAAATGAAAAAAGAAAAATAATTTGGCGCTAAATTATTTTTCAGACAAAAAATTGCTCTCCTGATGGAGGGCAATTTTTTTTGAAGGATGGCTTTGGGACAGGCTGGGTAGAGCTGCGGCGGCTGACGAAGTGTAGAATTGGCATTGGCACGGAATTTGCATGGAAAAAGGCAGGTGAGAAAATCCATAAATGGAAAAGGAGAGGATTCCATGATGATTTCAGTAAGAAATGCAAGAAAAATCCAAAAGGTTGTACTGACGGACTGCAAACCTTCTTTGGAAGAATTCATTGCTGTTGCCAAATTTGGTGCAATACTCGAATTTTCTCAGGAAATGAAGGACAAGGTCAATGAGAATCGGAAACTCCTGGAACGGTTCCTGCAGGAGGGAAGGATCATCTATGGCGTAACCACTGGATTTGGCGAAAATGTCCGCTACACCATTTCACCCAAGGATGCAGAAACCCTTCAGGAGAATATCGTCCGGACCCATTCTGTGGCTGTAGGAGAGCCCCTCAACCGGGAACAGGTACGGGCCATCATGCTGATGACCATCCTGAATGCAGGGAAAGGCCATTCTGGGATCCGGCTGGAAACACTGGAACTGATCCGCCAGATGCTGAACCAGGATTTGATCCCCTTTGCTCCGGGGGAAGGGTCCGTCGGTTATTTGGGCGTGGAGGGGCATCTGGCCATGGCGTATATTGGAGAAGGGAAGATTTATGAAAATGGAAGGACTTTTCCTGCCGGGATAATTTTGCAAAAATACGGGCTGAAGCCTGTCAAACTGTCTTACAAAGAAGGTCTTTCCATGCTCAATGGGACCATTACGGTAACGGCCCTGGGGCTTTTGGCATTGTATGAATCCATCCTCAGCGTGCAGACTGCAGAAATTGCCGGGGCACTCTGCTATGAGGCGCTGCGTGGGACGACCAAAGCCCTGGATCCGAGGATCTATGCCATGAAGCTCCATGAAGAAGAGCAGAATGCGGCGGCCAATCTCCGCAAGATCCTGGCAGGCAGCGCCATTATGGAAAAATACAGAGATCATAAAGTACAGGACTGTTATGTGCTTCGTTCCATGGCCCATATCCAGGGCGCTGCCAATAAGCTGATCAAAGAAGCGTATGAAGTCATCCTGGATGAAATGCATTCCATCAGCGACAATCCGGAAATCTTTGCTACAGGGGAACAGGACGGTGTTGCTCTCATGTGCGGCAATTTCGACGGGACCTATGTGGGAGAACATGCGGACATGATTGCTATGGCCTGTGCTATTCTGGGGAATCTGGTGGAAAGAGCCACCGACCGGATGCTCAACCGGAACCTGAATGACGGTCTGCCTGCTTTTTTGGTGAAAAATCCCGGATTGAACAGTGGTCTTATGATCACCCAGTATACTTCTGCCGGGCTGCAGAATGAACTGAAACATCTGGCCATCCCAGTGACCATTGACAGCATCTCTACCTGTGCCAATCAGGAAGATCCAGTTTCCATGGCCTACTATGCATCCAAAAAGGCCATGAAGGCCGTGGAAAAATTCCAGTATATGGTGGCCATTGAAATCTATGTGGCACTGCAGGCCCTGGATTTCCTCAAGCCACTGGAACCATCTCCTGTAGTCCAGACAGTCCGGGACTATGTGCGTCGGGAAGTACCTTTTGTAGAAAACGATCGTTTCTTGTATCCTGATATTGTTTGGATCCTTGCTGAGGTCCGGAATGGGTCCCTGATTGCTTTGGTTGAAAAGCAGATCGGAAAACTGCTGTTTTGATCCCTTTGGGAAATTCCCGGAGGAGTATGGAGTTTGACAGGGAGGTGTCTGTATATGGAACTGGCAATCATCATTTTTTATCTTATAGCTATTTTTGGAGTTGGAATTTATTGCAATAAATTCAATAACACAATTGATGACTACTTATTGGCAGGACGTCGATTGGGCCTTGGCCTGGCTACAGGGACCCTGGTGGCAACTTATTTTGGAGGAGGTTATGTCATCGGGGTGGGAAGCGAAGCCTACCAAATGGGGGCCAGTTCCTATTGGAGTCCTATTGCAGGGGCTGTGGGGATTTTGGCTGTCTGCCTCGTTTTGAAAAAAATGGAAGGGATGAGAGTCTATACGGTAACAGAAATCATGGAGAACCGCTATCAAAGTCCCCTGCTCCGGCTTCTGACTACGATTTTATCCCTATTGGCTTTGTTGGGGATTTTGGCAGGACAGATCAATTCCGCAGGAAGTATCCTGGCCTCTTTGGGAATTGGTAATACAACCGTTTGTGCAATCATTGTATCTGCATTTTTTGTTGGATTCACGGCTTTCGGCGGTTTGTGGGCAGTGACGGTTACGGATTTCATCCAAATCATTGTTGCAGCCCTGGGTCTGATTTCCGCGGTGTGTTTCATCATTTATAAGGGAGGAGGGTGGAGTTCTGTCATTGCCCAAATAGAAGCGGTGAACGTGCCTTCCAATTATTTCCATCTTTTGCAGGGGACCCAGCCTTCCTATGTCCTTTGGTTGATCCTTCCCATGTTTATCTACACTTTGATCGGACAGGATGTGTATCAGCGGCTTTTCGCGGCCAAAGATACCCGTACAGCCTATCGTTCTGCTGTACTTTCCTGTATCTGCCTGCTGATTATCTGTGCTTTTCCTGTGATTTTGGGCATGGCAGCCAGAGGTCTCTTTCCTCAGCTTTCCAATCCTTCTCTTGCGATTCCAACCATCATCAGGGCCATGCTGCCTCCTGTTTTTTCCGGATTTACATTGGCGGCTATCATTGCAGCAGTGGTTTCAACAGCGGATTCCATCCTTACAGCGGCAACTTCTCATGTTGTGAATGACATTTATGTGCGGTATCTTTGCAAAGATGATCTGAAAGACCAGCAAACCCAGCAGAAACTGCTGCGACTGTCCAAAATCATGACGGTTGCGGTGGGAATCGTTTCTACCGTCATCGCTTTAGCCATTCCTTCCGTCCTAGCTGTGCTGAATTCTTCTTATACCTTGTTCACTGCCGGAGTCTTTGCACCGGTAGTCTGTGGGCTGCTTTGGAAAAAAGCAACCCGGCAAGGTGCCTTTGCCGGGCTGCTGGGGGGATTGTTCTTTGTTGCATTGGGCTGGCATGGTGTCTCTTTTCTGGGTATTCCCGTAGATATCGCAAGTTCATTGCTCTCAGTTGTTCTTTTGATCATTGTTTCGCTTTTCACTTATCATGAAACAGCAGAAATTTAATCGATTCAATACCATAAAATCTGCGGAATAAGTTCGTAGGAATCGATTTTCTGCAACAGACTTCCAACTTCTGATTTTATGACTGAGGGGGTGTGATCAAACCTTTTTCACCCCCCTGTCATTGGTCAAACGTCAATGACCGATTGAGGAAGGAAGCAAATCGACAGCCCCTTTTCCCTTCGAAACAACTGGTTGTTCAGCCAGTTGTTTTTCTTTTTTCTTTCCAACTGCTGCGTTCAGCTTTTCCGCCCATTCTGCTCCGTTGTCCCCATATTGAAGGCTCATGATCCGCTGGCCGCCGAAGTAGAGATTGTTTCCGTCCTGTTCAGCAGAAGGTTGTATAGAAGGTTGGTCATGGTAAACTTTGGCTAAGCTGCCGGCTACCAGATAGGTCCGTTCCCGGCTGCTCATATCGCCTCCGGGCTGGACCAAGCCCAGGTCTTTCTTGTTCACCAGGATGGCCCCAGTCTTTTTATCCACGTTCACATGTTTTCCGCTGTATTCATACATCCGCTGGGTATACTTGTCCCGGCGGGATCCGTTGTTGGGATGGTCGCTGGGCATGAAGATGGTTCCCAGGAAGGTTTCCCGGTTGTTGCCCATCTTTTCCATCACCCGCTGCCAGAGGGCACTGCCGGCTCCTGGGTTGTATCCTGCTTCTGTAGCGTAGGTAAAGCCCAGCACATCGGCTTTCTTTTCCATGGGCAGGGTCACCAGTTTGGCACTGCCCAGGTTGGCCAAAAGATTGGTGCCCACCGCTTCCAGCATATTGCTTTGGCTGCCGGCCACTGCTGCCAGGAGCGCGATGGGGAAAGTCTGTTTGACGCCGTTGGCCGGGTCATGCTGTTCCCCATGGCCCAGTTCGTGGCCTAGGACGAAGGCCAATTCATCTTCGTTGTAGTTCAGGGTGGTGAACAGGC
Organism: Acidaminococcus nyctereutis; assembly: GCF_052216985.1. NCBI lineage: Bacteria > Bacillati > Bacillota > Negativicutes > Acidaminococcales > Acidaminococcaceae > Acidaminococcus > Acidaminococcus nyctereutis. The sequence goes on along the minus strand of NZ_JBQOUY010000007.1, from coordinate 63,503 downwards.
CGATATTGACGGATACATTGTGTCCCAAGGTACAGTAGGCATTGAATTTGGTGCTGTCGTTGACGAAATAATGATAGGGATTCTTTTCGATGGAGGGGTCCGTCTTGGCAATGGCTGTGGAAAGCCGTCCCATGACCCGGTCCAGCATGGCATTGGCTTCTGGATCCTCGTTGACGCCCTCCTGTCCCTTGATCTGTTCCAGGTATTCGCCTCGTCCCTTGCCGTCCAAGTAGGCCACTTGTTTGTTCAGCATGCTGTATTGGGCGGAAACCAGGATCACGGAGCCGATGGCATTGCTCCAGTCAAAGGCTTCCGCTGCCGGCAGGGCTGCCGGGGACAGGGTGACGGCGCTGGTGAGCAGCAGTCCTGACAGAACGGGGAAAAGTTTCTTTTTCAGTTTCTGGGTCAGCCGACATTCCATAAAAACATCCCTTTCGAAAGTAACAAAAAAGAAAGAAACAACTATAAAACAATCATTGTTTTATTACAAAACAACCTTATACAACCGTGAAATTTCTTGAAACCGTCCCACTTCCTCTGTCCGAACCGGACACATATGATATAATTGTTTTGATAAGATTATAGGACAAGGAGAACCAAAAATCCATGAAAAAAATACTTTTTCTGACCACCGGAGGAACCATTGCCTGTACGGTGACGGATGATGGACTGGAACCGACATTGAAGGGGGAGGACATCCTGAAACAGGTGCCTGAGCTCCGGACTTTGGGGGAAATCACAGTGCAGGACCTGACTCTTTTGGACAGCAGCAATTTGGAGCCTTCTCACTGGAGCGCCTGGGCAAGGCTGATCGGGGACAATTACAGCGATTATGATGCCTTTGTCCTGACCCATGGGACGGATACCCTGGCTTATACTTCCAGTGCTCTTTGCCGGATGCTGATCAATCTAGGGAAGCCGGTGGTTCTCACTGGGGCCCAGGTGCCTCTCAGCCTGACCAACAGCGATGCCCGGAGCAACCTGGAGTTGGCTTTTTCCGTGGCGGCCAGCGGTCTGCCGGGAGTCTTCGTAGCCTTTGGGAACAAGGTGATCAAAGGGGATTGTGCCAAGAAGATCTTTACCCGGAATCCCAATGCTTTCGAAAGTGTCAATGAAGCCCCGGTGCTCTATTTTGGAAAAGAGGGCGTAAAGAAGAATCTGCCCAGCCGGGAAAATGTAGGAGGCTTCCGGGTGGAAGAAAAAATGGAACCCAGGGTCATGGCGGTGACCATGACCCCTGGATTGAAGCCGGATATCATCGATTATGCGGTGGAACGGGGGTATAAGGGCCTGGTGCTGGAATGTTACGGAGCCGGAGGGGTGAATACGGAACACCAGAATTTCCTGCCGGCTATCCGCCGGGCCATCAAGAGAGGGGTCAAAGTGGTCTGCGTCAGCCAGTGCCTGTTCGATGGCGTGGATCTGTCCCTGTATCCCATGGGGATCCTGGCGGCCCAGGCCGGGGTGGAATCCGGCGGCCCCATGACCCTGGAAGCCGCTGTGACCCGGCTCATGTGGAGCCTGGCCAATGAACAGCCGGCATAAAGGAGGCGGTAAAATGGCAGGGGACACCAAAGCCATCGTAGCCCAGTTCCTGCAGGCCTGGCAGCGGGAGCGGGATCATAAAATCAAGATCTGCCTGTTCGGACAGCCAGGAGCCGGGAAAAGTTCCCTGATCAATGAACTGGCGGGCCAGAGGGTGGCCCGGGTCAGCCAGGCCACGGATACTACCCGGCAGGCCCAGATCGTGGAATGTCCTGATGTGATCTATGTGGACCTGCCCGGCTATGATACCAGTGCATTCCCGGAAAATGCCTATTTCAGTGCATTCAATCCCCTCCAGTACGATCTGTTCCTGTGTGTCTTTGCTGGAAAGCTCCATGGGGCGGATGTGGATTTCTTTGGGAAAATCGCCCGGACCGGCCGGGTATGTCTCTTTGTCCGGAATAAATGCGACGGGCTCTATGATCCGTCCTGCAGCCGGGAAGAGCTGGAACGCCGGATCCTGCAGGATGTCCGCAGCTTGGTGGGTCCCCGGGAAAAAGTGGTGTTCACCAGCTGCCGGCGGAATAAGCCTGCGGCAGAGCGGGGGCTCCCAGAATTGGAAACGGTCATGGGGATGCTCCTGCCGGAAGCCCGGAGGGATCGGTTTTTCCGCCATGCCAAAGCCTATACGGAAGAAGCGCTGCTGGTAAAACGGCACAGCGCAGAACGAACGTTGAAAAAATTCATGGTGCTGGCGGCAGCCAACGGCTTGAATCCGGTGATCGGAATGGATGCGGCACTGGACGCCCAGATCCTGAAGAACCTATACCGTTCCATCCGGGAAGCGTTCGGAGTTAGTGAGAAAGAGGTACAGCCGGAAGGACCCAGTTCCCAGATCGTGAAGAAACTGGCAGAAGGAGTCACTGGGGAACGGGTCACCAAGGGCCTGACCTGGCTGCTGCGAAAAAAAGCATCAGGGAAAGCAGCCAAGGCGATCCCGGTCGTGGGAGGTGCCGCTGTCATGGGCTTCAATGCCGGTAGCCTGTATTTCCTGGGCCAGAAATATATCGATGCCTGTTACCAATATGCTCGGGAACGGCTCCGGGCAGAGATCCAGATGGAGGAACCATGACAAATGACGGGAATGCCATCAGAGAAAAATTGAAGAATCTGGACGAAGAGAATGTGAGCATTGTCCTATTCGGCCAGCCTGGTTCCGGAAAATCCAGCCTGATCAATGCCATCTGCGGCTATCAGGCCGCTCCGGTGGGGGTGGAAACAGATACCACCCGGGAACCTCTCCTGGTGGAATATGGGGACGCCACGTTCATTGACTTGCCTGGGTATGGGACCAAGACCTTCCCCTGGGAAGAATTCCTGGAGCAGTTCCACCTCCTGCAGTACGATCTGTTCCTTTGCGTGTTTTCAGACAAACTCCATCAAGGAGATACGGAACTGTTCCGGCAGCTGACAGCCCAGGGAAAACCCTGTATCTTTGTCCGGAACAAGACGGATCTGATCTATGAAGAAGGCCTGAGCCTGGAAGAAAGTGAAGAGTCCATCCGGAAGGATGTGGCGGCGCAGCTGGGACAGGATGATTTTACGCTGGTATTTGTCTGTTCCCGTCAGGATGCTCCTTCCGGCCTGGCCGCTTTGAATGACGCCATCATGGCAAAGATGCCGGCGGCCCGGCGGGAGAAGTATATCCTGACAGCAGAAGCCAGGACCCGGGAGCAGCTGGATGCCAAACGGGAAGCGGCCCAGAGCTATGTGCGCCGGAGCTGTACCTATGCTGCCTACAACGGGGTCAATCCCATCGTCGGAGTGGATGCTGCCGTGGATCTGCTGATCCTTTATCAGATGTATGGATGTATCCGGGAGGCCTTTGGGATCACTCCGGAAAGCGTCCACAGCAGCCGAAAAGTCTCTCTGGGGAATAAGGCTATGATCCTGGGAGGGATGAGCAAAGAAGGGATCAAGGTGATCATCAAGAGCCTGGGCCGGAAATTTGCTGCTCGGAGTTTCCTGAAAGCTGTTCCCGTCGTCGGGCAGGCGGCGTCTGCCCTTTTGGGGTATCAGCTGGTACGGCAGGCGGGCCAGGCGTACATCGATGCCTGTTATGACTTGGCCCGGGAGCGGCTGCTGGAAGAGCTGGACGCCCGGCGGAAACAGTGAAACAACCTGCGTCCTGCAAACATCGTACAACGTTGTACAGTAAAAAAGGAGGCTTCTATGGCTGGACTGGAACCTTATGTAAGAGAATTGACAGCGCTGAACCAGCAGATCTGGGCAGCCGCAGAGCTGAAATTCCAGGAATTCCGTTCGGCGGAAGCCATGGCCGGTCTGCTGGAACGGCATGGTTTCCGGATCAAACGAGGCCTGGCCCATATGCCCACGGCTTTTTTGGCTGAATATGGGACGGGAAAGCCGGTCATTGCCATTCTGGGAGAATATGATGCTTTGTCCGGTCTCAGCCAGGAAGCCGGTCTGTGCCGCCCCGTACCTCGGCAGGGCTGTGCCAACGGCCATGGCTGCGGTCATTCCCTGCTGGGGACGGCAGCTGCAGGAGCCGGTCTGCTGTTGAAGGATTACCTGGAGAGCCATCCGGGAAAGGGAACGGTACGGGTATATGGCTGCCCGGCGGAAGAAGGGGGCAGCGGAAAGACGTATATGGCCCGGGAAGGTCTTTTCCAGGATGTGGATGCTGCCCTGACCTGGCATCCGGGAACCCAGAACGAAGTGATGGTAGGGTCCAACCAGGCCAATATCCAGGCAGCTTTTTCCTTCCGGGGGCGGGCAGCCCATGCGGCAGCAGCTCCTCAGAATGGAAGGAGTGCCTTGGATGCTGTAGAATTGATGGACGTAGGGGTCAACTACCTGCGGGAACACATGGCCGATTATGAACGGGTCCATTATGCCATCCTGGATGCGGGCGGAGTTTCTCCCAACGTTGTACAACCCAAAGCGGAAGTCCTGTACTTGATCCGTTCTCGGACCAATGAAGAAAGCAGAAGGTTGTATGAACGGGTTGTGAACGTTGCCCGGGGGGCTGCCTTGATGACAGAGACAGAAATGACCGTCCGTTTTGACAAAGCTGTTTCTAATATCATTCCCAACCGGGTCCTGGGGCAGGTCCTCCATGACGCCATGGAAGGAGTGGGGGTACCCCTACGGACGCCGGAAGAAAAGATCTTCCTGGCACAGTTCCAGGAACTGGCAGGGGAAGAACGGGTGCGAAAAGATCCGGGGATGGCGCCTTTTCCCGATCCGGAACTCCGGGAAGAACTGATCCGTAAGGATCCTGCTGGAGCATTCCTCCTGCCCTATCAGCCCACCAGTGCTTCGGCCATGGGCTCCTCGGATACAGGAGATGTGAGCTGGATCACTCCCTTGGGACAGTTCGCTGCAGCCTGTTTTGCTATCGGGACCAGCGCCCATTCCTGGCAGTGGGTGTCCCAGGGGACGGGCCCAGTGGCGCTGAAGGGGTGCTTCTTTGCGGCCCAGGTCCTGGCAGAAGGGGCCCGGACCTTGTACGAACAGCCGGAAGTACTGGCGGCGGCCAAAGCGGAACTACAGAAACGGATAGACGGCCGGACCTACGTATGTCCCATTCCCCCGGATGTAATGCCCAGAGGGTACGAAAAGGAAAGGAGCTGATACCATGTTCCGTCCTATGCGGCGTTTCAAACAGGCACTCTCTAAGGAGGAATGCCTGGAAGTATTGAAGGAAGGGAAGAGGGGGACCCTGGCCCTTGCCGGCGATGAGGGCTATCCTTACGCTCTTCCCATCAACTATTATTTCGATCCGGATTCCCGCCGAATCTATTTCCACGGAGCTGGAGAAGGGCATAAAATCGATGCCATCCGGCGCTGCGACAAGGTTTCTTTCTGTGTCCATGATGATGGCGTGAAACTGGAGGGAGACTGGGCCTATACGGTCCGTTCTGTGATCCTTTTCGGCCGTCTCCATATCCTGGAGGATCGGGAGCGGGGCATGGCTCTCCTGCGACAGATCGGACTGAAGTATTATCCTACGGAAGCAGCCGTGGATGATGTGATGGAACGAGCCGCCAGCCGGGTAACCATGCTGGAACTGATCCCGGAACATATGACAGGGAAACGGGTCCACGAAAAATAAGAAAAAAGCCAGGTTTTCCCGGATTTCTTTGTAAATATATTGACACTCTTCCTTTTTCCTCTTATAATGATATGAGCTGTCAAACGATTTACATATTATAGATCTTGACGTATCTTTGGAGGCAAGGGAGGGTTAGGAACATGAAGAGAACTTTTCAACCGAATAACAATCGGAGAAAAAAGACTCATGGCTTCAGAGAAAGAATGAAGACTTTGGGTGGTAAACAAGTCTTAAAGAGAAGACGTGCAAAAGGCAGAAAGAGATTGTCTGCATAAAGAATAAGATAGGCCGCTCTTCGCGGCCTATTTTACTACAAGGCAGGTGCAGGACTTTGGAACAGAATGTTCCCCGAATGAAATACACCCAGGCCCATCGGGTCAAAGCTCATGAGCGGTTCCAGGAAATCTATGAAAAAGGCAGGTCCTATGTGGACCGATACGGCGTTTTCTATGTGCTTCCTTCCACTACAGGGCAGAACCAGCTGGGGACGGCTGTGGGCAAACGGCTGGGACATGCTGTGCTGCGCAACCAGGTGAAGCGGCGGATGCGGGAGGTATTCCGGAAGGAACAGGCCCGCCTGAAAGGAAAGAATGCCATTGTCTGGGTTGCCCGCCATCGTCTGGCCCATGCTCCCTATGGAGTCTACGAAGAAGCTTTCCGGCGGCTGGCCAGAAAGGCCGGTCTGCTGTAAGTCGTACCCGGAGAGGCCTATGAAAACAATTGCGATTGCCCTGATCCGTTTCTATCAGGTGTGGATTTCTCCCTGTCTTCCACCCCGGTGCAGGTTTTATCCTACCTGCTCTCAATATGCGTTGGAGGCAGTACAGAAATACGGTTTTCTGAAAGGATCCTATCTGGCTGTGAAGAGAATACTCAAATGTCATCCTTTCCACAAGGGTGGATATGATCCTGTACCCTAACGGACAGGAAGAAAAGGAGTCGAACTTTGGAAATTTTAAGCTCGTTTGTCCAACAGGTGGTGGCCCATATTTATGAACTGACCCGTCTGATCGGTGAACCCAGTTATGGGCTGGCCATTATTATCATGACCATTTTAATCAAGCTGATCCTGTCTCCCCTGACGGCCAAGCAGATTGCTTCCACCCGTGCCATGAGCCGGATCCAGCCTAAGATGAAGGAACTCCAGGCCAGGTACAAGGATGACAAGATGACCTTGAACCAGAAGATGTCTGAGCTGTACAAGCAGGAAGGCGTCAATCCCCTGGCCGGCTGTCTGCCTCTTTTGATCCAGATGCCCATCATGATCGGGATCTTCTATGGCATCCGGGATTTCCAATATGCAGGGCCCAGCTCTTTCCTGTGGATGCAGAGCATTGCGGATCCGGACCCCTATTACATCCTTCCCATCCTGTCTGCACTCACTACTTTCATCCAGTCCAAACAGACCATGCCCCCTTCAGATAATCCCCAGGGCAAGATCATGCTGTATTTCATGCCTCTTTTCATCGGCTATATCAGCTTGAAATTCCCTGCAGGCCTGGTGCTGTACTGGGTGGTCATGAATATCATGCAGATCGGTCAGCAGTTCCTGCTGGATCGGAACAAGAAAGAATCATAAAAAGTGCCGTAATGGCCTGTAAGGAGGCAGGAAGATGAACATGGTGGAAAAGACAGGGAAAACCGTCGAAGACGCGGTGCAGGCAGCTCTTGCTGAATTGGGCGTCAGCCGGGATCAGGTAGATGTGGAAGTCCTGGAATCTTCCAAGAGTTCCATCTTGGGCCTTTTTGGAGGACGGGATGCAAAAGTCCGGGTCACGGTCCGGGAAGAAGCACCCGCAGAACCGGAAACAGAACCCGCTGTCTCAGAAGGACCGGCTGAAGCCGAGGATATCACTTCGGAAGCCGATGGAGAAAGCCGGGATCCGGCTGCAGAAAAAGAAGCAGAACGGCAGGAAACCGCTGCTGCAGCCAAGGCTTTCCTGGAAAATGTCTTTGCAGCCATGGGAATGGAACTGCTCATCGAAAAGTTCATCAGTCGGAAAGACGATGAAATCATCCTGAAGATCCACGGCGAGGGGATCGGGGTGCTTATCGGTAAGCATGGCCAGACCCTGGATGCCCTCCAGTATCTGACCAACCTGGCTGGAAACAAGGGGCACAGGGATTGGAACCGAGTGATCCTTGATGCGGAAAATTACCGGGAACGGCGGCGGCAGACCCTAGAGCGGCTGGCTAAGAATCTGGCGGACCGGGTGAAACGGACCCGGAAAAAAGCTATGCTGGAACCGATGAATCCCTATGAACGGAAGATCGTACACATGAGCCTGCAGAACGATCCGGCGATCACGACCTACAGTGAAGGGGAAGAACCCTACCGCAAAGTAGTCATCGATCTGAAATAATATAGTTAGTACGCTGCTCCGGACAAATCTGTTCGGAGCTCTTTTTTGGAGGGACTATGGACGATACGATTAGTGCCATTGCAACGGCCTTAGGTGTGGGATCCATCGGTGTGATCCGGCTCAGCGGGCCGGACAGCCTGGCCATTGCAGACCGGATCTTTACCGGTCGGGAGAATCTTGGGAGGGAGAATGCTCGGAAGCTTTTGTATGGGCATATCCTGGACCGGAAAGGACAGCCCATCGATGAGGTGCTGGCTGTCTATATGCCAGGCCCCCATTCCTACACCGGAGAAGATGTCTGCGAGATCCAGTGCCACGGGGGCCGTCAGGCCCTGCAGGAAATCCTGTCCTTGACTTATCAGGCGGGGGCCCGGCCTGCGGAACCAGGGGAATTCACCAAGCGGGCCTTCCTGAATGGACGGCTGGACCTGGCGGAAGCGGAAAGCGTCATGGATATCATCAATGCCAAGAGCCGTCAGGCCCTGGTGGCGGCCAATCGGGGCCACGAAGGGGGCCTGTCCCAGAAGGTACGGGAACTGCGGAAGGAACTCCGGGACCTGGTGGTCCAGCTGGAAGCCGCCATCGATTATCCCGAAGAAGATATCGAAGAAGTGACCTATGATCGGGCGGTGGAAGTGTTGACAGAAGGCCGGGCAGCGGTGGCCCGGCTGGTGTGTCAGGGCAGTGCCGGACGGATCCTCCGGGAAGGACTCCGGACTGCTATTGTAGGCCGTCCCAATGTGGGGAAGTCCAGCCTGCTCAACAGCCTGCTCCAGGCGGACCGGGCTATTGTGTCCAACATTCCCGGGACTACCCGGGATATCATCGAAGAGCAGATGACCATCGGGGGCATTCCTTTGGTCCTGACAGATACCGCCGGTCTCCGGGATACGGATGACCTGGTGGAAAAAATCGGCGTGGAACGTTCCCGAGCGGCCCTGGAAGATGCCCAGCTGGCCCTGGTGGTGCTGGACGGATCCCAGTCTCTCAGCGGGGAGGATCGGGAGCTGCTTCAGAGCCTGAAGGACCGGAAGAAACTGATCCTGGTCAATAAATCGGATCTTCCTCAGGTACTGGATACGGAGGGACTCCGGAGAGAATATGGAAGTGCTGATGTAATCGTCCTGTCAGTGAAGACAGGAGAAGGCTTGGAACAGGTGGAACAGTGGCTCCGAGATTTCGTCTACGGGGAAGGATCCGACAGCGAAAGCAGTAGCATGACCCAGAATGCCCGGCAGCAGGATCTGCTGGAGAAGGCTCTCCAGAGCCTGGAAGATGCCCTGGAAGGAGCCCGTCAGCACCTTCCCTATGACTGCCTGACTATCGATCTGACCCAGACCCTCCATGATCTGGGGGAAATCACCGGAGAAGATGTCCCGGATGAAATCATCGATGAGATCTTTGCCCAATTCTGTGTGGGCAAGTAAGTTGCGGAGGAATGAACATGATCGTAGTGGATCATTATGATGTCGTTGTCGTAGGAGCCGGCCATGCAGGCTGTGAGGCGGCACTGGCAGCATCTAGGCTGGGACAGAAGACCCTCCTGGCCACCCTGTCCATGGATAATATTGCCCTGATGCCCTGCAATCCGTCCGTAGGGGGACCGGCCAAAGGCCATCTGGTCCGGGAAATCGATGCCCTGGGGGGGCAGATGGGACTGGCGGCGGATGAAGCCTGCATCCAGATGCGGATGTTGAACACCGGGAAGGGCTATGCGGTCCAGGCCCTCCGGGCCCAGGCGGACAAGCCTCTCTATCATACCATCATGAAGGAAGTGGTGGAAAATCAGGAGAACCTGGATGTAAAGCAGCTGATGATCGACAAGCTGCTGGTACACAATGGCCAGGTCCAGGGGGTGGAAGCCGAGACCGGTGAAGTCTTTGAGGCGGACTGTGTGATCCTCTGTACTGGGACCTACTTGCGGGGCAAGATCCTCTACGGGGAAGTGGCCTATATGTCCGGTCCTATCGGCCAGCGCTCCGCCATGAAGCTCACCGGTTCCCTCCAGGAAGCCGGGCTCCAGCTCATGCGCTTCAAGACCGGGACCCCCGCCCGGGTGGATGCCCGGAGCTTGGATTATAGCCGGATGGAACCCCAGTATGAGGACGAACGGGTACGGAACTTCTCGTTCATGAGCACCATTACCACCCGGAACCAGGTCCCTTGCTATCTGACTTATACCAACCCTCGGACCCATCAGATCATCCGGGACAATCTGGATCGGAGCTGCATGTTCAATGGGACGATCGAAGGGGTGGGGCCCCGGTACTGTCCCAGCATCGAATCCAAGATCGTCCGTTTCGCTGATAAAGAGCGGCACCAGTTGTTCCTGGAGCCGGAAGGCCTCCGGACCAACGAAGTCTATGTCCAGGGGATGAGCTCCTCCCTGCCGGCGGAGATCCAGGTAGCCTTTATGCAGACCATCCCAGGATTGGAACATTGCAAGATGATGCGGGCCGGCTATGCCATCGAATATGACTGTCTGGATCCTCTTCAATTGAAGGCCAATCTGGAACACAAACAGATCAGCGGGCTGTTCAGTGCCGGCCAGTCCAATGGGACCAGCGGCTACGAAGAAGCGGCAGCCCAGGGGCTCATGGCCGGGATCAATGCGGCCCTGAAACTCCAGGGGAAGAAACCCCTGATCCTGAAACGGAGCGATGCCTATATCGGGGTGCTGATCGATGACCTGGTGACCAAGGGCACTACGGAACCTTACCGGATGATGACCAGCCGGGCAGAATACCGGCTGCTGCTCCGCCAGGACAATGCAGATCTGCGGCTGACCCAGAAGGGCCGGGATGTGGGCCTGGTGACGGACGAACGGTATGCGGCCTTCACGAAGAAGCGGGATGTGATCCAGCGGACCCTGTTCAACCTGTCCCGGATCAATCTGGCTCCCAGCGAGGAGAACCAGGAAAAGATCACAGGCATGGGTTCTACGGCTTTGCGCAGTTCCATCAACATGCTGGATCTGCTCCGCCGTCCGGAAGTCACCTATGAGAAGCTGGCAGCAGCCTTCGATTTGGAGAAACTGCCGGTGGATGCTGCGGAGCAGGTAGATGTACAGGTGAAGTACCAAGGCTATATCCAAAAACAGAAACAAGAAGTGGAACGGGCCCTGAAACTGGAAGACAAACTGCTGCCGGAAGACCTGGATTACACCTTGATCCATGAACTGTCTTCAGAAGCCATGGAAAAACTCAGCAAACAGCGGCCGGTCTCCATCGGACAGGCCAGCCGGATCTCCGGGGTTTCCCCGGCGGACATCAGCGTGCTGATGGTCTATCTGGAAACCCTCCGCCGGAAAGGAGAAGAGGCATGAGTTATCAGGAAACTTTGAAGGAAGCGGCGGAAACAGCCGGCTTCTCCCTCAGCGAACAGCAGCTAGAGCAATTCTCCCAGTATGCAGATCTTCTGCTGGAAACCAACCGGAGCCTGAATCTGACAGCCATTACCGATCCGGAGGAAGTGGCTGTGAAACATATGGTGGATTCCCTGCTGGTGTACAACTCTGAACGGTTCCACAACCATACTATCGTGGATGTGGGGACGGGCGCCGGTTTTCCCGGACTGCCCTTGAAGATCTATGACCCGGGGATGCGGGTGACCCTCATTGACTCGCTCCAGAAACGGCTGAACTTCCTGGAGCAGGTGGTGGCGAAACTGGAACTGGGTCAGGTTCGGTGCGTCCATGCCCGGGCGGAAGACGCGGGAAAAGATCCGGCCCTGAGGGAAAAATTCGATGTAGCAGTGGCCCGGGCGGTGGCGGCGCTGCCGGTGCTGGCGGAATACTGCCTACCTCTGGTCCGGGTAGGCGGGGTATTCTATGCCATGAAAGGCAGCAAATACCAGGAAGAAGTGGAGGCTGCCCATCATGCCGTGGAGGTGCTGGGCGGAAAGATCAGGGCAGTCCGGCCGGTGCACCTGCCGGGACTGGAAGATCAGCGGGCCATCATCACCATCGAAAAAGTGCGTCCTACTCCCAGACAGTATCCTCGGAAAGCCGGGACAGCGGTGAAAAAGCCGCTGTAAAGAAGCAAAAAAAGCAGGCAATGTTTCACGTGAAACATTGCCTGCTTTTTTCGCATCCCTTTGTCACACAAACGTAACTTCTTTGTGGTATCCTAGAACCATCTGATCCTGAAGGAGGTTCCGACTATGAACAAAAAAATCGCAGCGGCTGTCCTCTCCGCCTATCTATTGGGAGCAGGGACAGCAGCTCTGCCGGCCCAGGCTTTTGATTTGGGATCCGTCCTGAAATTGGGGGGCATCAGCTATCTGGTCAGCCGGTTCGGTGGAGAGATCAATACTTTCATCAACAAACTGACCCTTCAGAAAGGCCTGGATACCCATTATGCCACGAAAGTGGTCCCCATCCTCAGTATGGGCAGCGGGAGCTATATCGGTGCCGTCCAGGTCGTAGGCCCAAAAGCTCAAGTGGACAAGGTCAAAGCAGTGGGACAGCTGGAAGGAAAATTTCTCAGTGTGGCCCGGATCAAGGCCATGATCCCCATCGATGCCACCAGCATCTCCAACATCAATCGGGTGGACGGAGTAGGCGTGGGAGCCATTGTGGACTTTAAGCTGTAAAGGGGGGCTGCATAAGCAGCAGCTCCGTCATACGTCATATGACATGGGTCATACGCCGATGGAAGCCAGCTCTGCTGGCTTGAACTTGAGAAAATCGATCGAACTCCGCAATGGGGTTTGAAGTTTCAAGATCGATTTGTTAAAATTGATTTCCAAAAGCGTATGATGTATGACGAAAAGGCGTTGCACAGAACGTGCAACACCTCTTATACCCCAGAAAGGAGACTGATACCATGATCGACGAAGACAAACTGGTGGAGCGCTTTTTGAAATATATTTCCTTTGATACCCAGTCCGACGAAGAAAATGACACCCAGCTGCCCAGTACCCCGGGACAGCTGGTGTTTGCCCGGGTCCTGGCAGAGGAACTGAAGGAAATGGGACTGTCCGACGTCTCCCTGGATGACCAGGGATATGTCATGGCCACACTTCCGGCTTCTGCGGGGATCACGGGATCGGTGGTGGGCTTCATCTCCCATATGGATACCAGCCCGGAGGCCTCCGGAGAAGATGTAAAACCCCTCCGGATCCAGAACTATGACGGGGGAGATGTGCTGCTGAACCCGGAGAAAGGCATTGTGTTTTCCGTAAAGGATTTCCCGGAAATCCGGAAATACCGGGGGCAGGACATCCTGTTCACGGACGGCACCACCCTGTTGGGAGCTGACGACAAGGCGGGAGTGGCAGCCATCGTCACCGCCCTGGAATATTTCCTGGCCCATCCAGGAGTGCCTCATGGGACCCTGCGGATCGGCTTTACGCCAGATGAGGAAACTGGCCGCAGTGCCTCCGGATTCGATGTGGCGAAATTCGGGGCAGATTTTGCCTATACCGTTGACGGCGGGGAACTGGGCGGTTTGGAATATGAAAATTTCAATGCGGACAACCCGACGGTCACTTTCCACGGCCGCAGCGTCCATACCGGCTCCGCCAAAGGGAAGATGAAGAATGCCCTGACCTTGGCAGCAGAATGGCAGCAGGCCCTGCCGGCAGGCGAAAAACCGGAGTACACAGAAGGGTATGAAGGGTTCTTCCATGTGTATAAACTGACGGGAGATGTGGAGACCTGCCGGATGCACATGCTGATCCGGGACCATGACCAGAAACGGTTCGGGGAACGGAAAGCTTTCCTGGACCGTCTGGCAGACTTCATGAATGGCAAGTACGGAGCAGGCAGCGTGGAAGTGGCTCATCATGATGTGTATTCCAATATGGCAGAAAAGATCCGAGACGGCCATATGGCTGTAGTGGATCTGGCGCGGGAAGCCATGGCAGCTGTGGGTGTAAAGCCCTGCATAGCCCCCATCCGGGGCGGCACCGATGGAGCCCAGCTGTCCTACCGGGGTCTGCCCTGTCCCAATCTGTTCACAGGAGGAGCCAATTTCCACGGACGGTTCGAATACCTTCCTATCCCCAGCCTGGTGAAAGCCTGTGAAACTGTGGTGGAGATCGGGAAGAGAGGGTACAAGATTTAGGTCTGTAAAACAGACCTGAGGTTGTTGCTTATGTGTGCAACAACCTCATTTCTATGTTACAATATCCTACAGTGTCCCAACACGGAATCATCATTTGAAAGGAGTGGACCCTATGACCCGAGTCATTGCCGTGGCCAACCAGAAGGGTGGAGTTGGGAAGACCACCACCAGCATCAATCTGGCGGCCTGTTTGGCCGAAGGGCGGAAAAAGACCCTGCTGGTAGACCTGGACGCCCAGGGAAACGCTACCAGCGGTCTGGGAATCGATAAAAGCAGCCTGCCCCGCTGCCTGTACGATGTACTGATCAACAATACGGACTTAGAAGAGATCATCCAGCCTTCTTCCTGGAAAAATCTTTGGGTGGCGCCTGCCACCATGGAACTGGCAGGGGCGGAGATCGACCTCATCGATAAAAAGAACCCGGCGAATGCCTTGAAGAAACATCTGTCCAAGAGTAAGGACAACTATGACTATGTGATCATCGACTGTCCCCCTTCCCTCAGCCTGTTGACGGTGAATGCCTTGACGGCAGCAGACAGTGTGCTGATCCCCATCCAGTGTGAATTCTATGCTCTGGAAGGGGTGACACAGCTGCTGGCCACGGTGGACCGGATCCGCCAGTCCTCCAATCCAGAACTGGCCATCGAAGGCATCGTCATGACCATGACGGACAGCCGGACCAACCTGTCCAACGATGTGGTAGCCCAGGTGAAGGAACATTTCCCTGACCTGCTGTTCAAAACCATGATTCCCCGCTCTGTACGGTTGGGAGAAGCTCCCAGCTATGGACAGCCCATTACTGTGTACGATCCCCACGGAAAAGCAGCTGAAGCCTACAGAGCGTTGGCAAGGGAGGTGAAACGCCGTGGCCGGTAAAAAAAGCGGTCTGGGAATGACGGGCCTGGACAAGATGTTTGGAGGGCGTCGGCCCAAAGCAGTGGCTCCTTTGGTGGAAGATAAGAAAGCCGGGGAAACGGTGGGAGAAGCAGCCGTCAAGAGCCTGAAGCCCAATCCCTACCAGCCTCGGAAGACTTTTGATCCGGAGGCCCTCCGGGAATTGGAGGAAAGCATCCGCCAAAGCGGAGTGATCCAGCCTCTGATCGTCCGGAAAAAAGGACGGCAGTACGAAATCGTGGCTGGGGAACGGCGCTGGCGGGCGGCCAAGGCTGCTGGGCTCACCAAAGTGCCGGTGGTGGTCCGGGACTATGATGAGGATGCCATGATGGAAGTGGCGCTGGTAGAAAATATGCAGCGCAGCGATCTGGACCCCATGGAAGAAGCCCGGGGCATCCAGCAACTCATGGAGACTTTGGGGCTGACCCAGGAAGAAGCGGCCCGGAAGCTGGGCAAGAGCCGGGCCGCCATAGCCAATGCCCTGCGGCTGCTGAAACTGCCCGCTGAGGCTGCAGAATTGGTTTCTGCAGGACGGCTGTCCCCCGGCCAGGTACGGCCCCTCCTGGGATTGGATACACCGGAGAAAATCACGGATCTGGCTCGTCGGGCCGCCGAGGGAGGCTGGTCTGCCCGTATCGTGGAAGAAGTAGCCAAAGCGGAAAAGGCAGGAAAACCTTGGCACATCTATTTCCAAACGGAAGAACAGCTAATCCCTCCGGCCAAAACGGAACCGGGGAAGAAGGCCAGTGCGTCTCCGACCCAGGAAAGACCTCAAGATCCGGATACCCGGGCCTTCCAGGAAAAATTGATCCAGTACCTGGGAACCCGGGTGAAAATCGAACCTTCCCGGAATGAACGGGGCGGACGGATCCTGATCGAGTATTACGGGCCGGAAGATCTGGAACGGCTCTATGAACTGCTCCAGGGGCCGGTGCGGTCTGGAAACCGAAAAAAATCCAGTCTCTTTACGGTATGAGGAGGGAGCCATGATCGGATCGGGAACCCTTGTGAATGTAGCCGCCATCGCCGGCGGCAGTTTGGTGGGCCTCTTGGTAGGCAGAGGTATCAAAGAAAAATACCAGGAGACGGTGATCTATGGACTGGCGCTGTGCGTCATAGTCCTGGGGCTCCAGATGGCTCTCCAGGGACAGCATATCCTATTGACCATCATAAGTCTTGTCACTGGATCCATCCTGGGAGAGGCACTGGGAATCGAAGAAAAATTGGAACAAGTGGGAGCCTGGCTGGCGGCGCAGGTCCCAAAAGCCAAAGGAAAGGGAGACGGCGGGACGGAAGCTTTTGTGGAAGGATTCCTGTCCACCAGTCTCCTGTACTGTGTGGGCGCTATGGCCATTGTGGGCTCCATCCAAGATGGGCTCAGCGGGGATGCGACCACCTTATACACGAAGGCCATGATCGATGGCCTCAGTGGCATCATCTATGCTTCTAACATGGGTATCGGGGTGATGTTCTCCGCCTTGTCCGTAGGTGTCTATCAGGGGATCCTTACGGCTCTGGCGGGGTTCCTGGGACCGTATATGAACCAGACTGTGGTCCAGGAGATTTCCGCCAGCGGCGGCCTGATGATTTTGGGGGTCGGGATCAATATGACCCGTCTTTTGAAGATCCGGGTGGGGAATATGCTGCCTGGACTTTTGGTAGCTGGCCTCGCTGCAGGGATTTTTTTATAAAATCCCTTGCAATTTTTCACCAGGAAGCGTATAATACAATTTATCGGGATTATAGCTCAGTTGGTTAGAGCGCATCGCTCACATCGATGAGGTCTACGGTTCGAATCCGCATAATCCCACCAATTTAAATATAAAGGGCCTGTGAAAAAATGATCCTCATTTTTTCACAGGCCCTTTTTGTCAATGGTCAATGGCCGTTGGAAGACAGCCATTGACCATTGGACTTGTTGTTTTCTAAGAAGCAAGAGCATCCTCCCATGATTTTCCGAAGCATCCTTGATTCTTGGAAAACTGATCTGTTAGTTTTCTTCCTACAGCAATTGACGATTGACAATTGACAGGGGTGTGAAAGAGGAGAAAAAGCCGTTTGCTGGCTTCCTTTGATTCCCCGACTCTTCTCTCCCTCTTTTTCTCCAAATCCCTTCACTTTTTCTATCTACTTTTCCTCCACCTGCCCCAGGGCCTCATTCCCTGCCCCTTGTCCAGCCTGTATTTCCGTGCTACACTTCTTCTGAAGGCGCTGCCTTTCCATTTTATCAAAAACGAGGTCTTACCATGTTCTCTCTTGTTATGAAGCGTATCCTGGCTGCCGCTGCTTCTTTGCTGATCCTGGGGATTGCCGGACCGGCTTTTGCGGCTCCGGCCGCCGGTCCGGCAATCCCCAATCCCTATGTGTCCTATGCCACCTATCAGGATGCTGCCCGGGTCCTGGGCTTTTGCCCTCTGACCCTCAGCCGGGATTCTGGCTATGCCTTAGATGGAGTTTTTGTCATCGGGGGGCATTCTGCGGACCTTTCCTTTGTCCGGCTGGGGCAAATAGAAGCAACAGTCAGGATCAGGACTGCATTAAAAAAAGAAATATCAAAAGAGAATCTTAGCGGGATTTATGGAATAAAATGGAATAAGCAACCCGTAAATAAGACAATCCTCAATATCGCCCAACTGGGCCCCCCGATCCTTAGCCGCCTGTTGGGAAACCGGGAACTATGTGTTCGCTGTCCAAGGGAAAGGCATGGAAAAAGCTGCGTTCCAGAATCTTCTCACCAACAGCCTGGTGGAGGATACGGAATATTATTTCATTTCTCTGGAGAAGAATCTGGAGAAGGATGGAAAGAAAACAGTTTACAGTAATTTATAAAGAAAAGTGGGTCGCAATCTGTGACCCACGACCCGCGACCGGAGGTGTGATCTTTTCACACCCCTTTTCTCATTTCTCCTGGGACTGCCACTGTTCGATCCATCCGGGGCAGCCATTGGTGCTTTTTGTGGCTGTAGGTACGGATCTCGATCTTTTCTGGATACAGGTATAAGGAATTGGTCCAGACTTGTTTCCCGTCCCAGGTGGGATTGTGGACATCCAGGATTTCCGTGCCTGCGATTTTGTTTACCGGGTCGTTGAAGCTGGGGTTCTTGGGGGAGGTATGGGTATGGCCGGATACCCACAGCAGGACCTGAGGGTTTTCTTCCAGCAGCTTGTGGATCTTTTTGGCCGGCTGGGCATAATTTCGGGGTTTGTCCAGCTTGCTGCCGGGGATCAGGGTCCCGGTGATGGGGGCATGGCAGAAAATCAGGGTGGGTTCCTGCCGATGGTCTTTCAGTTCTTTTTCCAGCCAGGCCAGCTGCTCTTTGGAAAGTTCCACTGCGTACTTGCTTTCCAGGGTATCCGGGGACAGGAACAGCAGGAAGTATTGGCCCAGCTTCCGGGAATGATACAGGGGGCCGAAGGTCTTTTCGTAGGTCTGGAGATGAAGACCCCGTTCATAGGGATCTGCTGGCGCTAGTTTTCCCGTGCTGGACAGATCCCGGTGGTAGATGACTTCATGGTTCCCGGCCAGGAATTCCTTAGGCTTTTTTACCCGGTCCGTCAGTTTCCGGGCCAGCTTGTAATCGGCCGAGCTGCCGGTTTTCTGGACCATATCTCCCGTAAATACACAAAGGTCCACATCGTCCCATCCGTTGATTTCCCGGACCGCGTTCTCCTTGTTCTTCATTTTTCGGGTCCGGAGGTCCGGGTCCAAGGTCTTGCTGCCATAATGGACATCGCTGCATACAACGATCCGTTCGTAACGCCGAGCTTGGACGGTGTGGTCCATAGGGGCCATGGGCAGGATGCAGGCCAGCATCGTGAGCAGCGCCGTAATGAGAAACCATCTTTTTTTCATCATTATTCTTCTCCTTTCAGATGGTCTTATTATAGCAGGATTGGAAAAGGGAAGAAAAAATTCTTTTGGAATGGATTGGATCAGGATAGGATAGAATAAACAACTTATGTCTTACAAACGTAGGATAGATGTTGTTTTAGCCTTCTTTAAGCCTTTTCCATTGCCAACCCTGACTCCATCCAGTATGATATATTATATAGGTATTTACTAGGAAAAAGGAGCGATACTATGGGAAAATACAATTTTGACCAGATCATCGACCGGAAGAACACCAGCTGCCTGAAATATGACTTCGGCATGCAGCGGAAGGGACGCACGGATCTTTTGCCTATGTGGGTGGCGGATATGGATTTCGCCCTGCCGGAAGAGATCCTGGCTGACTTCCACAAACGGATCGACCACGGGATATTCGGTTATACGGATCCGGATGCCGAATATTACGCAGCGCTGGACCGGTGGTTCTCCGTCCATCACGGCTACCACATCCAGCCGGAATGGGTGACCCTGGGCTGCGGAGTGGTCTATGGCTTGGCCACCGGGGTGAAGGCATTCACGGAGCCGGGGGATGCAGTGCTGATCCAGCAGCCGGTGTACTACCCCTTCCGGGAAGTGATTGAAGACAATGGACGGAAATTCATCAACAGTCAGCTTCATTACGAAAATGGAAAATATACCATTGACTTCACTGATTTCGAGCAGAAAATCAAAGATAACAATGTAAAAGTATTCCTGCTGTGCAGCCCCCACAACCCGGCAGGACGGGTATGGACCAAAGAAGAGCTGACCCGGATGGGGGATATCTGCTTGAAACACAATGTGATCATCTTGGACGATGAGATCCACTGTGATTTTGTCTACGCACCCCACCATTTCACCAGCTTCCTGGCTCTGGATGAAAAATACAGAAACAACCTGGTTGTATTCAATTCTCCCAGCAAGACCTTTAATGTGGCAGGTCTCCAGCCTGGGAACATCATCATCCCGGATGAAAATCTGCGGAAGCGCTACCGGAAGGCCAATGCCGCCGCCGGCTACAGCCAGGGAAGCATCATGGGCCAGGTGGCGGTGAAGAGCTGTTACACCAAAGGGGATGAATGGGTGAAGGAACTGGTGGAGTACATTGCCGGGAACATCGCCTGGGTCCGGGATTTCGTGAAGGAAAATTTCTCCAAAGCCACCTTTGTGGAGCCGGAAGGGACCTACCTGGTGTGGATCGATTTTTCCGGCTACGGACTCTCTGATGATGAATTGGAACACTTGGTTACTGATGAGGCCAAACTGTGGCTGGATTCCGGGAAGATCTTCGGACCGGCTACCGCCCAGTTCGAACGGTTCAATATGGCCTGTCCCCGGTCCACAGTGGAAAAGGCCTTCCAGCAGCTGAAGGCGGCGTTTGCCTCTTTTGAAAAATAATATACTTTAAAGTATAATACTCGTAAGTATAATACTTACGAGTATATTTTTTTAAGGGGGGAAGGATATGATCGGACGGGAGAAAGAACTTTCGGTACTGGAAGAAGCCTATGGAACGAAGGGATTCCAGTTTTTGGTGATGTATGGCCGCCGTCGGGTAGGGAAAACCACCATACTCCAAGAATTTGCCCACAGGCACCCTTGTCTGTTTTTCTCGGCCCAGGAAAAGAATGATGCCCTGAACCTCCAGGATTTTTCCCGTTTGATCCAGACCCGGCTGCTGGGCAGTCCGGTGGCTCCTTTTGAGGGTTGGGAACAGGCCCTGGATTTCATTACCGCTCGGGTCAATCCCCAAGAAAAAACCGTTCTCATCATCGATGAGTTTCCGTTTCTGGCTGGGCAGAATCCTTCCATTAAAAGCATTTTTCAGCATGTGATCGACCATGCCTGGGAAGGGAAGAATATTTTTCTGATCCTTTGCGGCTCCAGTGTCAGCTTCATGGTCAATGAGATCATGGGATATCAGAGTCCTCTTTACGGACGGATTACCGGACAGATGGAAGTCCAGCCTTTTTCCTATTGGGAAGTCGCTGCTTTTTTTCCTAATTGGGATCCGGGACAGCAGCTTCTGGCTTACGGGATCCTGGGGGGGATTCCCCGGTATCTTCGGGCCTTTGATCCCGGGCTTTCCTTGGAAGAGAACATTGCTTGGAAAATCCTTTCTCCCAATGCTTTTCTTCATGACGAACCCCAGATGCTCCTGCGGATGGAACTGCGGGAACCGGGGGTTTATAACAGCATCCTGGAGGCCATCGCAAATGGGGCCAATCAGGTGACCCGGATCGGGGACCGGATCCATGAATCCAATGAAAAATGCAGCAAATACCTGCAGGTACTCCAGACCCTGCGGCTGGTGCAGCGGACCGTTCCCTGCGGAGAGCCGGAACGGAGCAGAAAGGGGATTTATGAACTGACGGTTTTCTTTTACACCTTCTGGTATCGGTTTGTGTTCAGCCGGGAGAATTACAATCAATTGTTGGGAGAAAAAGAGGCAGCCCGTGAAATCATGGAAAACCTTCCGGATTATATGGGGCCTGTGTTTGAACGGATTTGCAAGCAGTATCTCCAGGATAAAGCCCGAGCGGGAAAACTGCCTTTCGTTCCGGCCAAGATAGGTAAATGGTGGGGGAACAATCCAGTGCTGCGGCAGCAGGATGATGTGGATATCTTAGCCTTGGACCGGACCGGGACCCGAGGCCTTTTCTGCGAATGCAAATACAGGAATCGGCCGCTGCCCATGGAGGAATACGAAGATTTGCTCACTGCCACTTTGGCATTTCCCCAGATCCGTGAAAAATATCTGCTGTTTTTCAGCAAGGGAGGCTATACCCAACCGGTTAAAGAAAGGGCAGCCAGGGAAGGAGCCCTCCTGTTGGGAGTGGAAGATCTGTACAGCTAGCCCTTCCCCAATGCGGGGTGGAAATGGTATACTTATTGTATCCAATCTCCTGGATCCTGATCCTAATAGCCCTTACAGGCTATGGGATTTTTTTATACAAAAACTATGGAAGAAAGGAGGCCCTCTCTCATTATGGGCATCACCAAATTGACTCTGGCTCCTCAGCTGAAGCAACAGCTGAATCTCCATCTGGTCCAGCAGATGAAACTGCTCCAATTGGGAGCGCTGGAACTGGAACAGTACGTCCAGGAGGCGGTGGAGGCCAATCCTCTCCTGGAATTCCCCAGTGAAGTGACAGGTCCGGCCTGGCAGGAAACGGCCCAGGAAGCATATCGGGGGAAACGGATCCGGGATAAGGAGGATGACCCCCTGCCGGATCCGGTGGCCAATGCTTCCCGGCAGGAAAAGACTCTCCAGCAGGTGGTGGAAGAACAGCTGGGCTGTCTGCCTTTGTCTGACCAAGAACGGACTCTGGCTTTTTATATTGCCGGGACCCTGGACAGCCGGGGCTGGTGGACGGAGAGTGTGGAAGAAACCGCCCGGGCCTTTGGAGTTCCTGAAAAGCTGGTCTTGCAGGCGCTGCAAAAGGTCCAGCAGCTGGAGCCGGCAGGAGTAGGGGCACAGGATCTTTCCCAGTGCCTGTTGCTGCAGCTGGAACAGGCACCGGAGGGGACGGAACTAGCCCGGAAGATCATCCAGTCGGGACTGGAACAGTTGGGACAGAACCAGATCCCGGCCTTGGCTAGGAAATTCCATGTGACGGCTCGGGAAGTCCTGGATGCCAAAGCCCAGATCTGTGCTTTAGATCCCAAGCCGGGAGCCCGGTTTGCGGAAGCCGGACCAGTGGTGTACCAGCGGGAGGATGCCCGGGTGGAAGATACCGGAGCAGGGCTGCAAGTCACGGTGTACGATACCTGGGGACGGAAATTCGTCCTGAACCAGGAATATCTGGACTGGGCCGGAGAGCAGGGGGATGGGCAGGTGAAAGCCTACCTGAAGGAGCAGCTGGGAAAAGCCCGGCAGCTCCAGCAGATGCTGAAAGAACGGCAGCAGACCCTGCTGTTGGTGTTCCAGGCTCTGGTGAGCCATCAGGAACCTTTCTTCCGGCTGGGACCGGGGCACCGGCAGCCTTTGAAACTGGCTGATCTGGCAGAAGAGACAGGGCTGGCCATTTCTACGGTCAGCCGGGCCCTCCAGCATAAGGTCATCGCCTGCCGCTGGGGAAGCTTTCCAGCAGGGAGCTTCCTGGTGGGACAGGCGGTCTCCCAGTCTGCGGGGGCAGTGACCGAGGAAAAACTCCAGGAACTGATCCGGAAAGTAATCGAAGAAGAAGACAAGCGGAAACCTCTCAGTGACCAGGGAATCTGTGATGCCCTGGCCCGGCAGGGCATCCGCATGGCCCGGCGGACGGTGAACAAGTATCGGGTCAAGATGGGCATCGGAGACAAAAGCGCGAGAAAAGAGTGGTAAAGGGGCTGTGAAAAAATGAGAAATCATTTTTTCACAGCCTCCTTTTTTAATTATCTCAAATTCCGTAAAACTATTTACAATTCAATCACAAATGAAACAATGAAATGTGAAACACTATACATAAACTATTTATAAGTTATAATAAATATAGTTCGGAAATAACCGAACGAAAAAGGAGGGCTATTATGGGAATGAATAGTAAAGTAGAAACAATGGTTCGCAAAGAAACCGCCGGTGTAGAAGAGAAGATCCTGGAACTGTTCGCTCCCAGCCTGTCCGGAAGCGATGTCCCCAGCCTGAAGGACTGGGATCCCATGGGATATTTCGATTTCGAATAAAAGGAATCGGTCCCTGGCAGAAAAGTAAGAGAGCAGGAGGGATGGATTATGGGAATGACAGCCAAGAGCGGTTATGCGATGACGAAAAAATTGGAAATCTTGTTAGAAATCCTGACCCTGGGGACGCTGGACTCCAGTACGGCAGAATCCAAGATCACCGGGTATGAAGTGGAGGTCCCGGGGATGGTAAGACGGGAATTTAGGGTATAAAAGGGAGGGGCTGCTGCGTTTGCAACAGCCCCTTTTCCTGCTTATTGATAAATCCTTCTCAGGAAGTTAGAATAATAAAAAAAGACTGGGGAGGAGTATCCTATGGCATACAATTTTACCACCATCAACAAACGGTATGGGAAAGGGTCCTTTAAATGGCAGGAGATGGCACGGTATGGGGTCCGTCCGGAGGAAGACATCATTCCTTTTTCTGTAGCGGATATGGAATTGGAAACGGCGCCGGAAATCAAAGAAGCACTGAAGAAAGAAATCGATGATTTTGTGCTGGGGTATGCCAATCCTACGGCATCTTATCGGGAAGCCTGCTGTGCATGGCAGGAAAAACGGCATCACTGGGCAGCCAAACCGGAATGGATCTGTCCTTCCCATGGGGTGGTGGATGCTTTCTTCACAGCGGTGAAAGCCTATACCCAGCCGGGAGATGGCGTCATGCTGCTGACCCCGGTCTACTATCCCATGTACCATGCGGTTTTGGACACGGGACGGAAGCTGGTGGACTGTCCGCTGGTGGAGCAGGGAGACAGCTACGCCATCGATTTCGAAGATTTTGAACGGAAAGCTAAAGACTGCCATACCAAGATGCTGATCTTCTGCAGTCCCCATAACCCTGCCGGCCGGGTCTGGACACGGGAAGAACTCCAGCGGATTTCCGGAATCTGCCTGGCCAATGGGGTATTGGTAGTCTCGGATGAAATCCATGATGACCTGATCATGCCCGGTTATGAACATACCGTCTACGCGTCTCTTTCTCCAGAAGCCGAACAGAACTGTCTGGTGCTGACTGCTCCCAGCAAGACCTTCAATTTGGCCGGGCTGCAGACTTCCAATATCTTCATCCCCAATGCCCATCTCCGGGCCCGGTATATGGATTTTCTGAAACAGACCAATCCCAATCCCAAATGCAATATCCTAGGGTATCTTGCCTGTGAGACAGCCTATCGAAAATGTGAAAAATGGCTGGACCAATGCCTCCAGGTCATTGATGCCAACCGGAAACTGGTCATCGGGTTCATGGCGCAGAAATTCCCCCAGATCAAAGTCAAGAGGCTGGAAGGAACCTATCTGCTATGGATGGATTGGCGGGGTCTGGGTCTGGATCATAAAGAATTGGAACGGATCAATCACCAGGAAGCCCGGCTCTTCTTTGATGAAGGATATATCTTCGGGAAACAGGGAGAAGGGTTCGAGCGGTGGAACCTGGCCTGCCCCACCCGGTATATCCAGGAAGCCCTGGAACGGATGGAAAAGACATATGGGAAATATGTAAAATAACGGAAAAAACAAGGGGTGCTACACGTTTTGTGCAGCACCCCTTGTTTTTTATTTTGCTGTCAATTTTTTCAAAACCCTTTCCAGTACTTCTGCTGCCTGGCCGATGGGCTCAGGTTCCGTATATTCGTCCGGAGAATGGCTGATCCCTTTTACGCTGGGGACAAAGAGCATGGCTGTAGACAGTTCATGTCCCAGGATCATGGAATCATGGCCGGCCCAGCTGGGCTGGATCTGATAAGGGATCTTCAAGTCCTGGGCCTCCTGTTCGAAAAGATCCATCAGGCTTTGCTCCATGGGCAGGGGCGGGATTTGGTCCAGCTGCTTCCACTGGAATGTGACCTGGAAGGTCCGGGCGATTTTCTGGAGCTCTTCTTGGAATTCCGTCAGGGCAACATCCATGGTTTGATCGCTGGCAGAACGGATTTCCAGAGACAGCTCGGCTTTCCCTGGGACCACATTCCCGGCATCCGGGAAGACCCGGATATGGCCTACGGTAGCCACATACTGCTGCTGGGAAGCCAGGGCTTTCTCAAATACGGCAGAGATCCACTGGGCGGCGGCTGCCAGGGCATCTTTCCGGTCTTTCATAGCCGTGGTGCCGGCATGGTTGGCTGTGCCGGTGATGGTCACGGTGAAGTGGCGGATACCTACAATGGCAGAAACGATCCCCAGGGGCAGTTTGGCATCTTCCAGCGCCCGCCCTTGTTCGATATGGAGTTCCAAGAAACATTTTCCAGGTAGCAGATGGGGTGCAAAGGGATCCCCTTCCAAGCCGACTTCCTGGAGCAGTTGGGACAGGGTACGGCCTTCTGCTGTTACGAAACGGTCAGGATCTTTGCCCTGGAGTTTTCCGGCCATGGCCTGGCTGCCCAGGCAGGGGGTCCCGAAGCGGGTGCCTTCTTCTTCTGCAAAGGCGATGATGGTCAGCGGCCGGTAGGGGCGGAATCCCTTCTCGTGCCAGGCGGCTGCGATGGCCAGCGGGACAGTGATGCCCAGGGCCCCGTCATATTTTCCCCCATGGGGGACGGAATCCAGATGGGATCCGGTATACACCGGCGGAAGATCCGTTTCTCCCGGTACGGTCATGAGCAGGTTGCCCCAGCCGTCCCGCCTGCACTGGAGGCTGATGGCCTCACCATAATGGCGCAGATACTGCTGGGCTTCTAGGAAAGGCTTGGACCAGGAAAGCCGGGTAGTCCCCTGGCCTTTTTCATAACCAAAAGCCGAAAGCGGTTGGAAGAGTTCCTGCCAGATGGTTTGCAGTGTTTTCATTGTATGGACTCCTTTCGTAAGGCCTGTTTCCAGGTCTGTACTGCTTTCTGGAAATCTGCCAGGAGATCCGCTTTGATCTGGGGCAGAGATTTGACAAAGAAAGTGGCACTGATAGTCAGCAGCAGACGGCCTTTTTCATCGTACAAAGGGACGGCCAGGCTGCCCACGTCATTGAAGAATTCTTCGATTTCCGTAGCATAGCCGTTTGCCTGGATGACTTTCAGCTGTTCCCGGAGCGCTCTGCTGGATTGGATGCTGCAGGGGGTATAGGCCCGGTATTCCAGCTGTTCCAGCAGCTCTTCCCGGCCATGGGTCACTTCATCCAGGAGCAGCAGTTTGCCGGAACTGGTGGCATGGAGGGGCAGATCCGAATATTCACTCATGACGATGTAGTAGGCCTGTTTGGTGGGATAGGCACAGTAGACGCTGAAGATCTGATTCTGGTAGACCATCTGGAGGCTGGCAGAAAAATGGTATTTCTCAGCAACCGCATCTACCAAGGGCTTAAAGAGCTCCACATACCGGTCGATATCCTGACGGATCATGGAGGCCTTGGTCATAAAATAATAGCCCAGTTTGTAGAAGCCGCTTTCCCGGTCACGGAGGAGCAGCTGGCTTTCTACCAGGGTGTTCACGATGCCCCGGGCAGTATTGATGTTCAGTCCAGTCCTTTCACTGATGGCGGCCAGGGGAAGACTGGGCGTCGTAGGGGTGAAACAGTCCAGGATCTGCACGGCCCGCTGGATGGACTGGATGGGTTTTTGTAACTTTTTTTCCATAAAAGAACTCCTTTGGACAGACCATTTTCTTTAATTAGAGTAACACAAAAGATTTTGATTGACAAACAGGAATATTGGTGATATAAAACCTGTATAAAACTACAATGCAAAAATAAAAACGACAATGTAGTCAAACAGAAGTGAATCACTAGGGTAATGCGGCGTAGGATTTACTATTTTGAAAAAAGGGGAGAAAAAAATGGCAGAAAAACAAGAAAAGCAGTTTACCCTAAAGGAAAAGTTGGGAGCATTGGGACCTGGTTTCCTGATCGTAGGCTCCTTCATCGGGCCGGGGACGGTGACCAGTTCCACCAAAGCCGGGGCCGATTATGGTTTCCAGCTGTTCTGGTGCATCATTTTCTCAGTCATTGCGGTCATTGTGATGCAGGGGATGGCAGCCCGGCTGGGAATCGTGACCCAGATGGGACTGGCCCAGAACCTGGTGAACGATTTTGAGAACCGCCCTGTGCTGCGGACTCTGCTGTGCGGCCTGGTGGCTGTGGCCATCACCATTGGCGGATTTGCCTATATGAGCGGGGACCTGACCGGGACGGCCATCGGCATCAGTGCCCTTACGGGGATTTCTACCCGGATCATCGCTCCCGCATGGGGCCTTTGCATCCTGCTGCTCCTGAGCTTTGCCGGGGATGCCCTGAAATACTTGGAAAAACTGCTGGGAGCCTGCGTCATCATCATGGCAGTGGTGTTCCTGGTGACCATGTTCGTGGTGAAACCGGATCTAGGGAAACTGCTGGCTGGCTGTGTGCCCAGCATTCCCAAGGGAGGTTTGATGACCTGCCTGTCCCTGATCGGGACCACCGTGGTGCCCTATAATATGTTCCTCCATGCAGCTTCTGCCAAACGGACCTGGCACAGCACTGATGAACTGCCCCTCTGCCGGTTCGGGACCAATGTTCCCATGATCATCGGCGGCATCGTCACCGGGGCCATTATGGTGACAGCAGCAACGGTCATGCTGGGGATGCCAGTCCGGAACGCCATGGACATGTCCATCCAGCTGGAACCTACTCTAGGGACCTTTGCCAAACCTTTCATGGCCATCGGTCTGGTGGCTGCCGGGGTTTCCAGCGCTGTCTGCACTCCTATGGGAGTTTCCTATGTATTAGCCGGTCTTTTCGGCTGGGAAACCAACCGCAGTGACAAACGGTACACCATCACCAATTTCCTGGTTCTTTTGACCGGCATCATCATTGCCGGTGCCGGGTTCAACCCCATTGCCCTCATCATGGCGGCCCAAATGGTCAACGGTGTAGTGCTGCCCGTAGTGGTGGGCGTGACCATTTATTTGACGGCCAGCCGGAAAATCATGGGGCAGTTTGCCAACAGCACCCTGGAAAATGTGTTGGGGGGAGCGATTTTCATCATCTCTCTGATCCTGGGTGTCAGCAGTGTCATCAGTTTGTTGTAAGGAAGGCCTTTGGCCTGTCTGTCATATTTTAAAGGAGATGTTTTGACATGAGAGAAAGCAAACCTACGATTTATGATCCGAATTTCCTGCCCAATATGATTTACAGCGGGGTGCCGTCCTGGCTGAATCTGTCCGTGATCGAAAACGACGAGGACCTGAAGAAAATCGATGCGGCAGTGGTAGGGGTGCCCTGGGAAGGGGGCTGCACCATCGGCGGTTATTCTTCCACCACGGAAGGCCCAAAGGCGGTCCGTTCCACTTCTATCCGTTACACGGGGTTCCTGCCGGATTACAATCTGGACTGCTTTGATTATCTGAGAGTGGCGGATTCCGGTGACGTAGCCACCCAGAACGGCAACTATGACTTTACCTTCCAATCCATCCGGGAACGGATCGGCAAACTGGCTGACGCCAAGATCATTCCCATCACCATCGGCGGGGACCATGGGATCGCTTACCCCATCATCAGTGAAATCGCCAAACGGCATCCCAAGAAGGTCGGGGTCCTGCATTTCGATGCCCACCTGGACAACTACTCCCATTTCGGGGATGATGAACTGTCCCGCTGTTCTCCTTTCTACCGGGTATACAACGATCCCAATATGGATCCTACGAAGATTGCTCATATCGGGATCCGGGGACCCAGAAACCATCGGGAAGAATACAACAACGCCATGAAATATGGCGCAACGGTCATCCGGGCCATCGACGTCCATGAAGATGGCTGGAAAGCTGCCATTTCCAAAGCCCTGGAAGTGGTCAGCAAAGATACGGAATACATCTATATCACCGTCTGTGCAGACAGCCTGGATGCGGCCAACATGCCGCAGGCACCCCAGGATATGGGGGGCTTGACTTCTTATGAACTGCTCATGATGCTCCATGAAGCAGGGCTGGCAGGTGCGCGGGGAATCGACTTCGTGGAAACCTATCCGGAAGTGTTCACCCTGCAGACGGCGGCCCATGTGGTCAACTGGGCCTTCCTGTATTACCTGAATGGCCTGGCACAGCATATCAAAGACAGCAAATAAGGCATTCTGGAGCGTTGTCCGGCTGTCCGAAAAACAGAGGACGGTGTGTGCAAGCAAAAAGGGGAGTGAAAAACTTGAAACCGCAAAAAATGGAGGAACCGGTTTCCATGTTTGTCCTGTTCGCCCGTTTCTTTTCTATCCTGGCGAAGAACCTGGAAAAGGAATTCGGGGCCAAGGGCCTGGAAATCCTGAAACAAAGCGTCATCGACTGGGGGGTGGCACGGGGCAAAGACATTGCCCGTCGGGCTGCCCAACGGGGACAGAAAAATGATCTGGCTGCTTATCTGCCCAATTACGATATGGAGCGCAGCGAGCTGTTCGGATATGATACGGAATACGGCAAGGAGGAAATCAACCAGGATTTCGACCGCTGTGTATTCGCCAAGACCTGGATGGATGCCGGGGAAGAGAAGTATGGACGCATTTACTGCGAAAACATCGATCCGGCCATCTGCAAGGGCTACAATGAAGATCTGGAATGTATACATGACCATATCATGTATACAGACCATCACTGCACCTTCTGCTTCCGGATGAAGAAGAGAGACTGACTGGTAAGGGGGTTGTTGCACGCAATGTGCAGCAGCCCCCCTCTTGCATCTGGATTCCGGAACCGCTACAATACGAAGAAAAGACCCAAAGGAGAGTGCACCATGATTCTATTCTATGGAAGTAAAATCTGCATCGACTGCCGGAACACCCTGGCTGTCCTGCAGGCACGGAACCTGGAAGATCAGTTCCACTTTGTAGATATGACGGCGGATACGGCCAATATGAAGGCCTTCCTGACTCTGCGGGACCGGGAACCGGCTTTTGCGCCTGTGCGGCAGGGGGAAAAGGGACAGTCCTTCATCGGGATCCCTGCTTTTGTCCGGGAGGACGGCAAGGTGACCCTGGATCTGGATGAAGCCTTGGATTGGCTGGGGCAGCCGCCGGTACGGGATGAAGAAATCCAGGAAAAATAAGGCGGAACCCGTTTTGGAACAAGAAAGGAGTGTCACCATGAAGACTTTCCATACCGTTGCATTTCAATATGGGCCAGGAGGCGGCAATCCCTGCCCAGTGACTCTGGAGGCAGATGGGCTGACCGGGGAACAGATGCAGCAGATGACTTTCCAGTTCCAGCAGGAAGCGGCTTTTCTACTGTCTCCTACTGCGCCGGGCTGTGATGTGAAACCTCGGTATTTCGTCCCTCTCCACGAAATGGAGATGTGTGTCCATGCCACCGTTGCCAGCGCCATGGTGCTGGTGGATCAGGGCATCATCCAGCATTCTCCCATTGTCTTTGAAAGCCATTACGGCCCGCTGCCGGTGGAATGGGAACGGAAAGACAGAGAGATCCTGATCCGGGTGGAGCAGTTCCTGCCAAAATTCCAGGCTAAGCGGCCTTCCGATGAGGAACTGTGCCGGGTCCTGGGGATCTCCCAGGAAGCGTTGGGAAAGGGGCCAGTGGAATCGGCAGCGACTTCTCGGATGAAACTGATGGTCCCCCTGGCGGCGCCTCACTGGGTCCATGAAGTGAAACCGGATTTCCCGGCGCTTTGGGACCTTTGTGACCGCTGTGAAACAACTGGGTTTTATATCTTTGCACCGGAAAACAACCGCCCAGACAACGTTGTTTTTCATGCCAGACAGTTCCCAAACCGATCCGGCTACAATGAGGATCCGGCAACGGGAGTGGCAGCTTCCGCGCTGGGGGCCTATCTGGTCCGTCATCAGCTGATCCCGGTGGCGGAAGGCTGGAACCCCTGCACCGTCTACCAGGGGGAAGCCATGGGCCGGCCCAGCCTGATCCGGGCAGAGACCCAAGTCACCGGAGGAAAGATCACCAAGACCCGGATCTGCGGGACTGCATGTTATGAGAAGTGAATAGAAGAAGGGGGTGTTGTACGCAACGTGCAACACCCCCTTCTTCTGTTACGAACCATACACTTCCGGACAGCTTTGTTTGAATTGCAAAAAACATGTAAAAATTCAGTAAATATATGGTAAAATAACCTCGTAAAACACTTTGCCCGGCAAAGAGAGTCCAATAAGGGAGGCTGAATTACCATGAATCTGAAGAAGTGGCTATCTGTAGGGATGCTGTGCGTACTGGCTGCAGGCATCAGTGCCTGCGGCGGAGGCGGGGCGATCCCCGGTTCCAAACAGGACAAGAAATCGGCAGGGAATACGGTGATGCTGTATTCTTCCATGCAGGAAGACCAGCTGAATGCCATCAAGAAAGCGTTTGAAAAGAAATATCCGGACATCAAACTGGATTATTACTTTGCCGGGACTGGGAAAGTCATCACCAAGATCGCTACAGAAGCGAAATCCGGCCAGGTGGCAGCAGATGTAATCTGGGTAGGGGACCCTGCGGACTATATCGGTTTCAAGAAAATGGGCATCCTCCAGAAATACACTTCTCCGGAAGCCAAGGCCATCGATCCAGTCTTCATCGACAAGGAAGGCTATTATACGGGAGCACGGATGATGAACATGGGCATTGCCTACAACCCCCAGAAAGTTTCCAAGGAAGAAGCACCCAAGACCTGGGATGATCTCCTGGATCCCAAATGGAAGGGCCAGATCGTCATGACGGATCCTGGGACGGCGGGGACTACCAAATATGCTGTGGGGGCCCTGATTTCCAATTCCAAGTATGGGAAAGCTTATTTCGAAAAACTGAAGGAGAACGGTACGGAACTCCAGTCCGGGACCACGGCGACCCACAACCAGATTGCGGCCGGTGCTTATAAAGTAGGGATGTGCCTGGATTATGTCACGGAAAACCTGAAGAGCAAAGGTTCCACCATCGAATTCGTCTATCCGAAGCAGGACATCATCTCCATCTACAGCCCCATCGCCCTGGTGAAGGGAGCCAAGAACGAGGAAAATGCCAAGAAGCTCTATGACTTCATCCTTTCCAAAGAAGGCCAGGAAGTCCTGGTACAAAACAATATGCTGTCCGTCCGCAAAGATGTGAAACAGAAAGGTGTGACCATTGAGGAAATCGCCAAGAATGCCATGAAGGTGGATCTGGAGAAACTGGCTGCCAATGCCAAGAATGTACTGGATGAATTCGATGCCATCTTCAAGAAAAATTAACGTCGGAACGGACGGCAGGACAGTCTGCCGTCCGTTTTTCAGGAGGTGAAAGTATGGCCGATGTTCGGTTCAACCATATTACCTTCCACTATGGGAAAAAGTGCATCTTCGAAGATCTTTCCCTGACCGTGGAAGAAAGCCAGATCATGTGTCTGGTCGGCCCTTCCGGCTGCGGCAAGACGACCTTGGTCCGCTGCCTCTTGGGGTTCATCAAACCGGAGACAGGCTCCATTTATGTAGGGGACCGCTGCCTGTTCGACGCGGAAAAAGGCATCGACGTATCTCCGGAGCATCGTCACATCGGGGTGGTATTCCAGGATTATGCGGTGTGGCCCCATATGACCGTGTTGGAAAACGTGCTGTATCCCATGAAGAAGATGCGGCTGCCCAAAGAAGAGATGAAGGCAAGAGCCCATCATGCCCTGGAACAAGTGCGGATGCTGGGCTATGAGGAACATCTCCCCAGCCAGCTTTCCGGGGGGCAGCAGCAGCGGGTGGCCATCGCCCGTGCTTTGGTGAGCAGTGATGAAGTAATCGTCATGGACGAACCCATCACCAACCTGGATGCCAAGCTGCGGGAAGAAATGCTCACCGAGATCCGTTTGATCCAGCATGATATCGGGACTACCATCCTGTACATCACCCATGACCAGGAGGCGGCTCTCCAGCTGTGTGACCGGATGGCCATCATGGACCGGGAAGGGAAGCTGTGCCAGATTGGGGAAGATGAGGACATCATCCTGCGGCCGGCCAACCGGTTCGTCTTTGAATTCATCGGGGTATCCAACTTCTTCCCTTTGGTGCGGGAAAATGGACACACCTATCTGGTGGCCGGAGAGAAATTCCTCTATGATGAATGCCCTCCGGAAATCTTTGCCAGCGGCAAGCCCATGGAAATGGGGAGCCGTCTCAACGATATGGTCTTTGACGACCAGTCTCCTATCCGGGGAAAGATCACCCGGAGCGTGTTCCTGGGAAGCGAATACGTGTATTTCATCCAGCTGGGGAACCGGGAGATCCGGATGCAGGTCAATGCCCTGGATGTGATGCAGAACAATAAGGTGGAGGAAGGACAGGAAGTGGGTTTGCGTTTCCTCCAGCCCCGGTATTATGAAGCCAGAAAGGAGGACCATGATGAATCTGCGTAGAACCCGGCAGGGGACGTCCGATCTGGCGGCCCTGGACGGAAAAACCTTCAGCCTGGATAAGGCCATGACGCTGGTCAGCTTCGTCCTGCTGTTCGTCATCGTCTTTATCCCCATTTTCATGATCGTCTACAATGCCTTCTTCTATGAAGGGCATCTGGACATCGAGATGTTCAAGACCGTTGTATTCAGCCAGGATAATATCAGTGCCATGACCCATACTGTCATCATCGGCCTCAGCGTGACGGTGGTGGGAACGATTATCGGTCTTTTCTATGCCTGGCTGCTGGGGCGCAGCGATATCCCCTGTAAGAACCTGATGCGGGCCCTGTTCATGATCCCTTACATGTTCCCACCCTTCTTCGGGGCCATGGCTTGGGATATGCTCCTTTCGGGACGGGGCGGCTATGTGAACACCTGGCTGATGAACACCTTCCACCTGGCGTCGCCGCCGTTCAATATCAATTCCCTGGGTGGTATCATTTTCGTGGAAGTCTCTTATTATTTCCCCTTTGTGTTCATGCAGGTGGTCAGCGCCCTGGAGCGGATGGACCCCACCCTGGAAGAAAGTGCCCGGATCGCTGGGGCCAGCCAGGGGACCGTCATCCGGAAAATCACTATTCCTCTGGTGACTCCGGCCATTTCCGCAGGGGCCCTGCTGATCCTGATCTCTTCCCTGGCCCATTTCGGGGTGCCGGCCATCCTGGGCTTCTCCAAACAGATCTATACTCTGCCTACGGTGATCTATGCCTACATCGACCGGGCTGGGGGCAGCTTTGAGGGGATCCGTCAGGGAGCAGCCCTATCCATCCTCCTGGTCTTTGTGGTCACCATGGCCCTGATCCTGCAGAAAGTGGTCCTTTCCAGTGGGTCCTATGACATCATCAAAGGCAAGAGCATGCGTCCCACCCTGATCAAGCTCCGGGGAGCCAAATATCCCCTGCTGCTGCTGGCGGTGCTGACATTGGTCCTCATCGTGCTGGTCCCCCTCATCATGATCTTCCTGGAAGGATTGGTGAAAGCCTATGGGCTGCCGCTGATCCCGGCGAACTTCACCCTGGACAATTTCCACAGCATCATCACCAGCAAACAGACCATGGATGCCATCCGGAATTCCCTGTTCCTGTCTGTCAGCGCCGGGGTCCTCTGTATGTTCCTGGGCGTGATGATCGCCTATGTAGTCATCAAGATCAAACCCAAAGGGAAGGAAATCCTGGAAATGCTTTCCGTCCTGCCTTATTCCATCCCTGGGACTGTGCTGGCCATCGGGGTGATCCTTTCCTGGTCCGGCCAATTGGGCATCAGCCTGTATAACACCATCTGGATCATTTTGGTGGCATACATGGCCCGGTACCTGAGCTTCTCCATGAAGAGCGCTTCCGCATCCCTCCAGCAGGTCCACCCGTCCCTGGAAGAAGCCGCCCGTGCCTGTGGAGCGTCCCATACGGAATCCCTGAAAGACATCACCCTGCCTCTAATCCGGCCGGCCATGGTAGCTGGGTTCTTCCTGATTTTCCTGCCCTCCATGCGGGAACTGACCACTTCCATCCTGCTCTATGGGCCTTATACCCGGACTCTGGGGGTGCAGATCTTCGCCCTGCGGGACAGCGGACAGATCCCCCAGGCTTCGGCGCTGGCGGCCGTGGCCATCTGCATCATCATCATCTGCAATTTCATCGTTACCCAGATCACCAAAGACAAGAAGGGGGTGTAAAACGTGACTGACCAAATTGTGCTGCGGCACGTGACCAAACGTTTTACCACCAAAAAATTGGGCATCATCACAGCTGTCAATGATTTCAACCTGACCGTCCGGGAAGGGGAATGTTTTTCCTTCCTGGGACCATCGGGCTGCGGCAAAAGTACCACCCTGCGGATGATTGCCGGGTTCGAAGACCTGTCAGAAGGGGAAATCGAACTGTGCGGCCGCCCCGTCTCCGTCAAAGAGAAGAACATCTATGTGCCTCCGGAAGAGCGGGGATTGGGGATGGTGTTCCAGGCCTTCGCTGTCTGGCCCCATATGAATATCTTCGAAAATGTAGCATTCCCGCTGCAGATCCGGAAGCTGCCCAAGGCGGACATCGTACAGCGGGTGAAAGAGGCCCTGCACCATACCAGCCTGGATGGGATGGAAGAAGTCTATCCCAGCGATCTTTCCGGAGGACAGCAGCAGCGGATCGCCCTGGCCCGGGCCATCGTCACCAATCCTAAGGTCATGCTGCTGGACGAACCTTTGTCCAACCTGGATCCCAAACTCCGGGAAAGCATGCGGTTCGAAATCAAGAGCCTCCAGCAGAAATTCGGCTTCACCATCATTTTCGTGACCCATGACCAGAGCGAAGCCATGGCCATTTCGGACCGGATGATGGTCTGTGATATGGGGAACATCGTCCAGATCGATACCCCAGAAAATCTGTACAACCGGCCGTGCAACCGGTTTGTCCATAGTTTCCTGGGACAATCGACATTCTTACACGTTTATTTAAAGGACAATCAGGTCTATGTCCGGGGAGATTCGGAACAGACCTTGGATCTGCCCATCCCGGAGCATGTGGACCGGGAGATGGTCATTGCCATCCGGCCCAATGAAATCGACTTGAACCGGACCAAGGGATTCCGAGGAAAGATCGAAAGCCGGATCTTCCTCACCGATTCCACCCAGTATCTGGTCCGCATGGGAGACCAGCTCCTGAAGGTCCAGACGCCTCATCGGATCACCTTTGCAGAAGGAGAAGAATGCAGGGTCAACCTTGTGAAGGTCATGTGGTATCCGGAAGAAGATCCTGGCAAAGAAGAAGAACGGGCCAGGAGACAGTTGGTATGAAAAGAGGGGCTGCTGCGTACGCAACTGAGCTGACCCCCAATTGTTAGATTTTTGGTCTAACAATTGGGGGTCAGCTCACAACAACCCCTTTTTAGGACTCGAGCTCCGGGTCTCGAGTCTCGGGCTTTTGGATAGAACCTGTCCCCATGGCCAGGTTCTTTTGAAGGAATACTATGCTGGATATAGGAACGAATATCTTATTGTTAGCAGATTAGGTTTTACACATTCTAAAAAATTTGCCTGTAAATTTCTCATTCGGCTCGAGACGAGAGACATGAGACCGAGCCGCTATGCGGCTCACGAGAACGGGGGTGTGAATTTTTTCACACCCTCTTTTGTACTTTTTTCCCTCTTACATAAATAAAAAATGTAAAGTATAGAAGAACAAAAAATGCAAAATCAAAAATTTGTCAATTGAAAAATATCATTTTGCAGACAGTAGCTTTTTATTGAGGTGTAAAAAACCATCTTTTCACACTCCTCCTTCCGCCTTTCCTCGGAGCAACCGGAGGAATTCTTTGGCGGCGGGGGTCAGGGTGGCCCCTTTTTCATAGACGATCTGGATTTCCCGAGTTAAAGGATAGCCAGTCAGCGGTAGGGCTTTCACCAGCCCTGCCTGGATTTCCACTTCAACGGCTTTAGGCGACAGGATGGCCACGCCCAGATTGTGGATCACGGCCTGCTTGATGCCTTCCTGATTGCTGATGAACAGGGGATTCCGGAGCTCCAGTCCTGTAGAAGAGAGCTTTTTCTTCAGGAAATGATAGAGAGACGAGGAGGCATTTTTGGTGATCCAGAGCTGGGTGTTCAGGGTCTCCAGGGAAATCTCCGACTGGGCAAACAGGGGATTTTCCCGTCCCACGATGACTTTCAGTTCGTCCTGCAGCCAGGGGATCCTTTCGTAACGGCCTTCCTCCAGCTCCACATAATTGGACAAGAGCAAGAATTCCACTTGGTAGGAATGGAGCCGGGAAAGCAGGGAGCGGGAAGCATTGATGGTCATGTTCAGGGTGATGCCGGGATACAGCTTGTGGAAAGAGGCCAGGAACTCCGGAACCAGATAGACTCCGATGAAGTTGGTGGCACCGAAGTTCAGGGTGCCCTGTTCCAGATCATCGATCTGCCGCAGTTGCTCCTGGGCGTTCTGCCAGGAGGAAAGAAGGGTGCGGGCATAAGGCATGAAAGCCTTGCCGTATACGGTCAGCAGGGTTTCCTTGTGGGAACGGGCAAAGAGCTGGGCCTGGAGTTGCTCTTCCAGAGTACGGATCTGTTTGGAAAGGGCCGGCTGAGAAATGTACAAAGCGTCTGCTGCCTCTGAAAAATTTTTGTACTGGGCTAAAGTCAGAAAGGCCCGGATCTTTTCAATATCCATGAAACCACCTCCTTTTGAATTATAACAGAATGGAATTAAAACAACAAAACAATAGAATTGAGTTATAAAATAAAAGTCGCTACAATATAGTCAGAAAATTATGAAGGAACTAGACGAGGGGAGTTCCGCTACAGGAGGAGATTTGTATGGCAGCAAAACCGATGAAGAAAGGACAGTGGGTGAGCCTGATCTTGGCTATCGTTGCTTTCCTGGGACTCTATTTCATGCCTCGGCCGGCGGGGCTCAGCGGGGTGGCCCAGAAATCCCTGGCCATGTTTGTTTTTTCTCTGATCATGTGGATCGGCAAACCCATCCCCATCTATCAGACATCCATCATTTCCATTTTGCTCCTGCCGCTGCTAGGGGCTGTGAAGAAGCAGTCCGTGGCCTTCGGGACTCTGGGTTTTGACATCATCTGGCTGATGGTGGCCGCTTTTGTCCTGACTTCGGCCATGAGCCATTCCAATCTGGGCAAACGGATCGCCCTGGTCTTGGTCACCCGGTTCGGGAAGACGCCTGCCAAAACATTGCTGGTTTTGGTGCTGGTGAACTTCATCTTGGCTTTCTTCGTTCCGTCCACCACGGCCCGGGCTTCCCTGATCGTACCGCTGGCCCTGGTCATCCTGGAAGTCTACAAAGCCCAGCCGGGGCACAGCAATTTCGGCCGGCTGATGATGCTCCAGGGAGTGCAGAACAATGCCTTTGCCACTTCTGTAGTGATGACGGCCACTTCGGCCCAGGTCCTGGCCTTGGGGTTCATCAACCAGCAGGCCAGCGGCCACGTAGGCTATATGCAGTGGCTGCTGGGGTCCTTGCCCCAGGCTCTCCTGACTGCCGGACTGGCTTTCCTGGCCGGGCTGAAACTATTCCCTTATAAGGACGAGCTCCAAGCGGCCGGAACGGAAGCCATCGTGAAGTTGAAACAGCAGCTGACGGATATGGGGCCCATGAGCGTGGATGAAAAGAAGACCATGGGGATTTTCCTGTTCACTCTGCTACTCTGGGCTACGGGAGATTACCAGAAAGGCTGGTTCGGTTTTTCCATCAGTACGGAACAGACAGCCGTCCTTTCCATGCTGCTCTGCCTGCTGCCGGGTATCGGTGTGCTGACCTGGAAGGAAGCCTCCATCAAATGGGATCTGATGATTTTTTCTGCGGGCGCCTATGCCGTAGGGAATGCCCTGGATAAATCCGGCGGTGCCGTATGGATGATCCAGGGCCTGATCCAGGCCGTGGGACTGGACCGGATGGGGCATACCAGCGTGGCGCTGGTGCTGATCTTCATCTCTGTATTCAGCCATCTAATCTTCACCAGCAAGACGGTGCGGACTACCATCTTGATCCCGGCCATCATTACCCTGGCCAAGCAGTTGGGGATGGATCCGGTGCCCCTGGCGCTGGCCTGCTCTTTTTCCATCGCCTGCACCATTACCCTGCCACCCCATTCCAAAGTGAATACTCTGTATTTCGGGACCGGTTATTTCGATGTGAAAGATGAATTGATTTATGGGATCCTGTCCTGCTTCTTTGCAGCAGGCAGCATTGCCTTGGTCTATTTCTTCTGGCTGAAGTTCATCCTGTGACAAAGGAGAATGGAAAAATGAAAAATAAAGTATTGCTGATGATTGCCGATGGACTGGGGGACCGGCCCTGTGAAGAACTGGGATGGAAAACCCCCTTGGAGGCTGCCCGGAAAGATCATCTGGACCAAATTGCTTCTGAGGGATCGTCCGGCATCATGGATCTGTGGCAGTGCGGGACACCGGTGGGGACGGATCTGGGCCATATGATCCTTTTCGGCTACGGACTGCCAGATTATCCTGGCCGGGGGCCCATCGAAGCTTTTGGGGAAGGGATGGAGCTCCAGCCGGGGGACATTGCCCTGCGGGCCAATTTTGCCACCTGCCAAGACGGCCTTGTGGTGGACCGGAGAGCTGGACGGATCCGGCAGGGGACCCGGGAATTGGCGGCTGCCTTGGACGGGATGCAGGTGGAAGAGGTGCAGGTGCTGTTCAAGGAAGCTACGGAGCACCGTGCTGTGATGGTCCTGCGGGGGCCCGGTCTCAGCAGCGCCATTACGGATGCGGACCCCAAAAAAGAAGGGCTGCCCATCCGGCCGGTCCTGCCTCGGGACGTGTCTCCAGAAGCGGAACGGACAGCTAGGATTTTGGACCGGGTGCTGGTGCGCTGTCAGGAAATCCTGGCCCAGCATCCCCTGAACCGGGAGCGGAAAGCCGCCGGATTGCCTCCGGCCAATGCCATCTTGACCCGGGGGGCCGGACAGATGCCGAAACTGGAAAAGACAGCAGAGAAATACCATTTGAAAGCAGCCTGCGTGGCGGCAGAGAGCACGGTGTTGGGGGCGGCTCGGCTGGCAGGGTTCGACACCTATACGGATCCGGGACGGATGACCGGGAACCTGGATACGGATATTGACCGGAAAGTGGAACTGGCGGTAAAAGCTTTGGCGGATCATGATTTTGTAGTCCTCCATATGAAAGCACCGGATCTGATGGGCCATGATGGGAATCCCCGGGGCAAAGTCCGGGCCATAGAGCGGTATGATGCTATGGCAGGGAAGGTCCTGGAACAAATCCCGCAACTGACAGGCTCCAACCTAATCCTGGCCCTGGCGGCGGATCATTCCACTCCCTGTGAACGGCGGGAACACAGCGGAGATCCGGTGCCCATTGTGGTGGCTGGAAAGAATATCCGGAAGGACCAGGTGACAGAATATGATGAAATCCATGGAGCCCAGGGAGGATTGAACCGGATGACGGGACATATGTTCTTCCAATTCCTGATGGATTATCTGGAAGTTGTTCCTAAAGAAGGAAATTGATAAAATAAAATCGGGGACTGTGGAACTCATCGAATTCAAAGGATCGATGGTGTTCCACAGTCCTTTGTCATTTTCGTGCAAAAACGGTAAAAAACATTTTGCGTTTTATGTAAGTCCTGCAAAAGGAGAGCTAAGATTGCTGCTGGTAGACGTCGGCCGTATTAGAAAAAATAGAAATTGTAAGAAAGGAAACATTCTCCTGAATCTAAATAAAGAGTTGGGAAAAATTCCCTGCTTTTCCTGAAAATGGACTACAATAAAAAAGTACACTTTATTGCCAAAGGAGCGGTGCAGATGAACGGAAACAAAACTTCAGAAAACAACGCGGTCCAGGCGGAACTGGAGAAAAAGCCCCTGAGTATGTGGAAGGTGATCCTGACGGTCATCGGGGCCATCTATCTGCTTTCCCTGGTGATCCCGGCCGGGGAATTTGCCAGGAACGGGCGGATCGCCATTCCTGGGACCTATCACGTGCTCAGCAAGATCTATGTCAGCCCTTTCCAGATCATCATGCATATGGGGGCCCAGGTCTATAAGACCTTTGGGAAACTTTTCATCAGCATCATCGTCATGGGGGGCCTGATGGGGGTGGTCAATTCCACCCATGTGATCGACCGCTCCATGAAGCTCCTGATCAAGAAACTGCAGAATAAAGCGTTGATGGTGGTGCCCTTCTTCATTTTTGCCATGGGACTTTTCGGCTGCTTCGGGACCATGATCTCTACGGCGGTCCTGTTCATTCCTTTGGGGATCACCCTGGCCAAGGAACTCCACTGTGACCGGACCTTTGGGGTGGCCCTCATCATCATGGGATCATTTACCGGTTTCATGACCAGCCCCATCAATGTGCTGACGACGGTGATGGGACAGGAAATCGCCGGGCTCCAGCCGTATTCCGGTTTTGCCCTGCGGACGGCTGTCACAGTCATCAATCTGGCCGTCGTATCCGGGTTCATCATCTGGTGGGGGAAACGGGCCCAGCGGAACCATGCTTTTGAAAAAGACTTCAGCCAGGAAGAAATCGAGGAAACCCAGCAGCCCATGGAACCGATCCGTCCCCGGGAATATCTGGTCCTGGCGATTTTCCTGATCAGTTTCCTGGCTTATGCCCTGGGATCTCCTTTCTTCAAACTGGGAGTCTTGGACCTGGCTTCCATGATGCTGCCAGTGGCCCTGGTCTGCGGCCTGATCGCCGGCTATGATCTGGATACCCTGATGAAGAATTTCCTCAATGGATCCAAGGGGATGATGGGGATCATGGTCTTCATGATCTTCGCCAGCTTCATCGGCATCATCCTCAATGATGCCAAGATCCTGGATTCTGTGGTCTATTATCTCTCTTTGCCCTTGGGCTATCTGCCCAAGAGTGTGGCGGCCATCGGGATGTTCCTTGCCAATGCCCTGATCAATTTCTTCATCCCCTCCGGCTCCGGCCAAACGGCGGTGGTGATGCCCATCATGGCTCCTCTGGCAGACGTCCTGGGGATCACCCGGCAGATGGGGGTATTCACTCTCCAGTGCGGAGACGGGTTCACCAATTTGATGATCCCCACCAGCTCTAACCTGCTGCCCTGTCTGATGATGGGGGGACTTTCCCTGAAACGCTGGTACCGTTTCATCCTGCCCTGCTATTCCCTGGTGTTCCTGGTCATCTGCGGGGCCATCCTGCTGGGTACGGCCATGGGTTGGAATTGATGGAAAAAAGGAGGCTGTCCGATGCTCATTGAAAAAATTGCAAAGCTGTCCGATGAATTGGAAAAACATTACCTGGAAGTGCGCCATGATTTCCACGCCCATCCGGAACTGTCTTATAAGGAATTCCGGACCAGCCAGAAGGTCCAGGAGGAACTCCAGCGGATGGGGATCCCCTTTGTCCTGAGCCCGGTGAAGCCCGGGGTGATCGCCACCATTGACAGCGGAAAACCGGGGAAACTCCTGTTGCTCCGGGCGGATATGGATGCCCTGCCCATCCAGGAAACCACCGATCTGCCCTATGCTTCCCAATGTGACGGGGTCATGCATGCCTGCGGCCATGATGTCCATACCACCAATCTCCTGGCGGTGTGCGAGATCCTGAACCGGACCAAGGACCAGTGGAGAGGCCGGGTACGGGCTGTCTTCCAGCCGGCGGAAGAGAATGGCGGCGGCGGACGGGAAATGATCAAAGCCGGCCTGATGGAAGAAAAACCCGATGCCTGTATGGGGATGCATGTGGGAGTCTGGGATCCCGGGG
This sequence comes from Acidaminococcus nyctereutis, assembly GCF_052216985.1. Lineage (NCBI taxonomy): Bacteria > Bacillati > Bacillota > Negativicutes > Acidaminococcales > Acidaminococcaceae > Acidaminococcus > Acidaminococcus nyctereutis. The sequence continues at coordinate 20,501 of NZ_JBQOUY010000007.1, read as the reverse complement.
TGTTCAGCATCGGAGAAGGCTATGTGTCCGCCTATTCAGATGCGGAATACATCACCGTCCACGGGAAAGCTGTCCATTCCTCCAAACCGGAAAAAGGCGTGGATGCGGTGCTAATCGCCGCTTCCATCGTGGTGGCCCTGAATACTATCTGTAGCCGGAATATCAGCCCCATGGCCCAGTCCACCCTGAATGTGGGGACCATCCACGGGGGCACGGCTGTGAACGTGGTGACGGACAAGGTGGAAATCGGCGCCATGCTGCGGAATGCGGATCCGGAGAGCCGGGAGAACATGTTCCAGAAAATCGAAGAGATTTCCCGGGGCATTGCGGAAGGGATGGGAGGCAGCGTGGACCTGCGGCGCCATTATGGCTATAGTTCCGTATACAATGATCCTGGGGTGACCCATTTTGCCATCGAGACCATCCGGAAGAACCAGGATGCCCTGTATCGGGGCATCGGGGATGTACCGGAGGAAAATATCCTCACTGGGAACCGGATGCAGCTGGGAGCGGAAGATTTCGGCTTCTATTCCCACGAAGCGCCTTCCTGCTTCATCAAGGTGGGGACAGGGGGATCGTCTTTGAACCATACCCCTACGTTCCAGGTGGAGGAGAAGTACATCAAACTGATGACCCGGACCATGGCTCTCCTGGCCGAGGAGTTTTTGCAGTAAAAAAGGGGCTGTGAAAAAATGAAGAATCATTTTTTCACAGCCCCCTTTTTTACAACTTCTGCACCAACGAAAAATCCACGTTCCCTCCGGAAAGAACGAAGACCACTTTGTCTTCCGGCCGGAAGGTGAGCTGTCCGCTCTGGATGGCAGCCAGGCCGATGCTGGAAGACGGTTCCGCCAGGACTTTCCCTTCCGTCAGCAGCAGTTTCATGGCCGGGAGCAGAGCTTCTTCCGGCACATCGATGACCTGGTCCACTTTATCATGGACGATAGGAAGGGTCTTGTCTCCCGGACACAAGGTGGCCACCCCGTCGGCAATGGTGTCCAACTGGGGGACTGCTGTGGGCTTCCCTTCTTTCAGGCTGACGGTGAACCGGGGGATCCGTGCTGGCTCACAGGCATAGACCCGGGTTTCCGGACGGATGCCCTTGATAGCGGTGGCAATGCCACTGGTCAGCCCTCCTCCTCCCAGGGGAATCAGGACGGCCGACGGATTTGGCAGGTCTTCCAGGATTTCCAGGGCGATGGTCCCCTGGCCGGCCATCACCTCATAATCGTTGAAGGGAGGGATATAGCAGAGGCCTTTTTCATCCCGGAGTTTTTCCGCAATGGCGAACCGCTTGGGTTTGTCGCATAGGATCACCTCGGCCCCCAGATTCCGGACCGCCTGGATCTTCACGGCCGGAGCATGGTCGGGGATCACCACCGTAGCTTGGATACCCAGCATCTTGGCAGCATAGGCGACGCCCCGTCCATGGTTCCCGCTGGAAGCTGTGACCACGCCCCGGGCCCGTTCTTCTGGGGTCAACTGGAGGATCCGGTTCAGGGCGCCCCGGATCTTGAAGGAATGGGTCAGCTGCATGCACTCTGCTTTTACATAGACCTGGCAGCCCAGCAGGGGATCCAGGGCATGGAGATGGAGCAGGGGAGTATGGTACACATAGGGAGCCAGGCGGTTCCGGGCCTGGAAAATCTTTTCAAGGGACAGCATGGGATAAAGACCTCCTTTTTAGAAAAAAGATTATCAATAAAGTCATTATAAGAGAATGGAATACACCATACAAGGACTATAAGAAAAATCAGAAAAGCCAGAGGCCCCAGAGGATATAGATCAGGCAGGCCAGGAGGGAAATGGGGATCCCTGTCCGGAGAAAGGCATCGGCCGGGAGTTTTCCCGTCCCATGGACCAGGATGCTGGGCGTGGTACAGTAGAACATCAGCACCGGTCCGCCACTGATAATCATGCCGGCTTCATAGGCTGCCAGCCGGGCTGGGAATCCGGCCCGGAGGCTCAGGGCCAGCACGATGGGGATGAGGGTGGTGCACATGACCGTGGTCCCGACAAAAAAGATGTGGAGAAATTGGCAGAGCAGGAGGACCGCTGTCAGAAATAGCAGGGGAGAAGCCTGCTGCAGGCTGAAACAGGCAAAAGCCTGGTTGGCCAGCCAGGCAGCCGTACCATTTTCCATCAGGAGATTGCCCAGGCTGATCCCTCCACCGGCTACCAGCAGGATATCGTAATTGATATGGCTGGAAGCTGCCTTCCAGGAGAGCCCTCCTACTCCCGGCAGCAGGAGCAGGAGAGCGCTGGCCAGACAGGTGGTGGTGGCATCGATCTGGAAAAGATCTCCGGTCATCCAGAAGAAGATGGCCAGTAGGAAGACCAGGAGGACCTTCTTCTGCCGCAGGTCCATGGGGCCCATCTTTTCCAGTTCCTGACGGAGATACAGCTTCCCTTCTGGAATCAGAGAGCTTTCTGGGGGATAGAGCTTTTGGATCAGGGCCCAGGAACCGAAGGTCAGCAGAAGAGCCGGGAGAAAACCCAGTTCCAGCCACTCCAGATAGCTGTAGGAAGGCATCCCCTGTTGGTTCAAGAACTCATTGACCACCGGATTGGTGATGGTCCCGGTGAGGATACCGGCGGAAATGGTGGAACAGGTGGTGGTCAGGGTCAGCAGCAGGTTGGCAGCGAATTTCCGGCAGGGACGGTCCCGGAACAGTTCGATGATGCTCAGGCAGGGCGGGAGCAGGATGGCGGCCCGAGCTGTGGTGGAAGGGATCAGAAAAGCCAGCAGCACATTGGCCAGGACGATGCCCAAAGTGATCCGCTGGGCCGTGGCTCCGATCCGCAGCAGCACAAGGAAAGTCAGCCGTCTGGCTAGGCCGGATTGGAGGATGGCACCGGCCAGGAGGAAACCGCCCAGGAGCAGGAACAGCACGGGAGAAGCGAAGGGCTGGAGTAGGGTCTTGAGGGGGGCCAGCTGCAGCAGGGAGGCTAGAGGGATCACCAGCAGGATGGTGACGGCCAGGGGCAGGGCTTCTGTCAGGAACAGGACAAAGATGAAAAGGAAAAGGGCCAGGGTCTCCTGGCCTGCCGGGGTGAGCCCGTCCAGGGGAAGGCATCCTGCCGCCAGAGCCAGGAAGAGGGCCAAAGGGAGACCGCAGCTCCGGGGATTGAGAGAAAAGCGCTGTTTCAGAGAAAGATGCATGACCGACTCCTTTCCATCCGATAAAAGAAAAATGCCTCATGGATCTATTTCTTCATCCAGGGGCATTTTCCTTTTTTCTTCTGTTACTGGTTGATCCGGTCCACGTCCAGTTCATTCAGGGACTTGGCGACGATCATAGTCCCGGCCATATCCCCGGATACGTTGCAGGTGGTATGGCAGATATCGATGATGGGCCATACAGCAGCCAGGATGGGGACCAGGGTCAAGGGCATACCTACCGTCTGCAGGAGTACGGAGGACATGACGATGCCGGCCCCTTTGACACCGGCAGCCCCGACGGAAAGCACCAGGCCCAGGAAGATGAATTCAATGCAGGAGCCGATGGTGATGGGACGGCCGAACAGGTTGGACGCAAAGACGGAGATGACACCGATGACGCAGGCCATGCCGTTCATGTTGCAGGTGTTGCCCAGGGGCAGACAGAATCCGTAGATATTCTCCGGGATTTTCAGATCTTCATCAGCGATCTTCAGTTCCAGAGGCAGGGTGGCAGCGGAAGAGGTGGTAGAAGCAGCTACGATCATGATGGGGGACATGTGCTTGAAATATTTGAGAGGTTTGATCCCGGCCAGGAATTTGACCAAAAGGGGCTGGATGATGAAGAGGATCACCAGGCAGGCGGCCCAGTCGGTGGCGATGAAGTTCAGGACCTGTTTCAGCATGGCTCCGCTGAGATGGGTCATCATGTCGGCCACCAAGGCGAAGATCCCGATAGGGGAATATTTCATGACCAGATCTGTCATCTTCAGCATCACATCGGAAGCTTTGCCGACCAGCGCAATCAGGTCAGCGCACTGGTCTCCCAGGAGCAGGAGGACCACACCGGTGAAGAGGGCGAAGACGATGATCTGCAGGGTGTTGCCGGTGGTCAGGGCGTTAAAGATGTTATCCGGGATCCATTTGACCATATTGCCGATGAAATCATATTGGACGGCTTTCCCGCTTTCACTGGTCAAGAGATCCGTGACCCCTTTGCCCGGTTGGGTGAAGAGAGCGAAGACCAAGCCCAGGGCAGCAGCCAGAGTGGAAGTGAGCAGATAGAAGACCACGATGCGGATCCCTACTGTGTAAAGATGCTTGATATCCCCCATTTTGCAGACGCCGCTGATCAACGTGAAGAGCACCAGCGGGGCAATGAGCATTTTCAGCAGCCGCAGGAAGATATCTCCCAGGAACTTGATGCGGGGAACGATTCCCGGTGCCCAGATCCCCACTATGGCACCCAGTACGATACAGATCAGGATCTGTTTCCATAACGCCATCGATGTGAGTTTTTTCAACATAAAACCATGCCCTCCCTTCAGGCCTCCTGAACTGGAGGAACCCTGAGAATATAGATGAATTGTGTCTTTATTATAAACTTTTCTGGATATAGAATCTAATTCATTATTCCATAAACATCTATAGACAAACGATTATAGGAGAGGAGCCATAAGGGAATCCGTATAATCAGATACGGGATTATAAATTGGAAAAAAACTGAAAAATTCTTTATAATAAAAAAAGCATGGAAATATCTACAACGTGACGAAGGGAGCTATTGGAATGGATATCTTGACTGAAAAATTTAAACGGCTGGGCATCGACAACGCACCGGGACAGGAAAGCCGGCAGGCCCATACGGAACTGGACCTGCGGGGAGAACCGCTGCCGGGACCGGCGGTGAACTTCTCCCACGGGGATGTGGACGCCCATGAACCGATCCCCGGCAGCCTGGATACCTTCATCGAAGGGTATAAGAAGGGCGGCTGCGTGGCCTATACGGAATACCGGGGCGGAGATGAGATCCGCAAAGATGTGGCAGCCAAACTGGCGGCCTTTACGGGAGCCCCCATCGATCCCGAAACGGAACTGATCCTGACCCCGGGGACCCAGGGCGCTCTGTTCCTGGCTCTGGGCTGCCTGGTGGGCCGGGGAGACAAAGTGGCCATCGTAGAACCGGATTACTTCGACAACCGGAAACTGGTGGAATTCTTCGAAGGGGAACTGGTTCCGGTGAAACTGGATTACCTGAGCCAGGACAAGAATGCCGGGGTGAACCTGGCAGCCCTGGAAGAATCTTTCAAACAGGGTGTGAAGCTGTTCCTCTATTCCAACCCCAATAACCCCACTGGGGTCATCTTCTCCGAGGAAGAGACCCGGGAAATCGCCCGGCTGGCCAAGAAATACAATGTGATCCTCCTGGTGGATCAGCTGTATTCCCGGCAGATCTTCGATAACCATCCCTATACCCATCTCCGGGCCCTGCCGGAACGGCCGGAGAACATGCTGACCATAATGGGTCCTTCCAAGACTGAATCTCTCAGCGGCTTCCGCCTGGGGACGGCTTTCGGGACTTCCTGGATCATCGAACGGATGGAAAAGCTCCAGGCCATCGTGACCCTGCGGGCTCCCGGCTACTGCCAATATGTGTTCAAACGCTGGTTTGAAGAACCGGAAGGCTGGCTGAAAGAGCGGATCGCTACTCATCAGGCCATCCGGGACGATCTGATCGCCCTGGTGCGGAGCCATGAAGGCTGCAGCGTCCGGAAGACCGAAGGGGGCAGCTATATTTTCCCGACTCTGCCGCCCATGGATGTGAGCATCAGCGACTTTGCCAAGATCGTCCGGAAACTCACCGGAGTCACCATTACCCCGGGGACGGAATTCGGGCCCCAGTTCACCCACAGCTTCCGGGTAAACTTCTCCCAGGATCCCAAGAACACCCATGATGCCATCGACCGGGTCCTGCAGATCATGGAACGGTACAGAAGCAAATAAAACGTGAGGAAACGGATAAAGGAGACTGCGGAATGGAAAATAAGCCTGTATTCAGCCCTGAACTGCAAAAAGAAATCAAAAGCAAATTCTATTATGTGGATGAAGATCCCTTTGGAAAGAAGCGCCTGTTCTTCGAGAACTCCGGTGGCTCCCTGCGCCTGAAGGCCTGCGTGGAAGCCAAGGCGAAATATGAGATGATCCCGGACTGCCCCATGCGGTACCATGATGTGTCCCAGAAACTCCACGAAGTGAAAGCCAATGGCATCCGGGATCTGATGGAAGTCATCTTCGGGGCGGCTCCCGGAGAAGGGGCCCTGGTGACGGAACTGACTCCTTCCCGGACCACGTTCAGCATCATGCGGGCCATTGTGGAGAACGTCCCCGGGAAAAATGTGGTGACCACTTCTCTGGAGCATCCTTCTGCCTATGATTCCCTGAAGATCTATGCGGAAAAAAGAGGTATGGAATTCCGGGTAGCTCAGGCCAATCCCAAAACCGGCGGAGTGGATGTGGATGATATCCTGTCCCTGGTGGACAAAGATACCTGTGTGCTCAGTGTCATGAGTGCCTCCAATATTTCCGGCTATGTATTCCCCATGAAGGAGATCATCACCCGGGCCCGGGCCATCAAACCGGACCTGTATGTGGTCTCCGATGCGGTCCAGCACCAGCCTCATCAGGCCCTCTACGCCCATGATCTGGGCATCGATGCCTTGGTCATCGCTCCCTATAAAGCCTTCGGCATCCGAGGCTGCGGCTATGGCTACGTTTCCGACCGGGCAGCGGTCCTTCCCCATGACAAACTGGAAGGCAAAGACCCCAACGAATGGGAACTGGGGACCTATCCCCATGGGAATTTCGCGGCCATGAGCGCCATGGTGGACTATGTCTGCTGGCTGGGACGCCATTTCACCCAAGCGGAGGACCGCCGGACCCAGTATGTAGTAGGTATGCAGAAAGCCCATGAACAGGAAACGGCCCTTTTGATCCGGATGCTGGAAGGCTCGGCAGAAGTGCCGGGGCTGCGGCATATCCCGGGGGTGGAAGTGTATTTCGACGGGCCGGTTTCTCCGGAACGGGATCTGGTGGTAGCTATGGGGATCAAGGGGATGGATTATACGGCTCTCCGGGAAGAATATGGCCGGAGAGGAGTCCTGGTGTTCGAACGGATCAACACCAGTATCTATTCCAAACGGATCGTGGAATCCTTGGGCCAGACCGGTCTGATCCGGGTATCTCCCATCCACTGCCATGACTTTGTCGATATTGACCAATATCTGAAGGTGACGGCAGCCATCGCTGCAGAATTTGCCAAAAAATAAAAGGAGAATACTATGAAAAATCCAGTACCACAAGGGAAATATGTCCCCGCTGTCCGGAATGGAGAGTTGATCGTGACGGCTGGGATGACGCCCCGGAAAGACGGCGTCCTGATGCTCAGTGGCAAAATACGGGCGGATGTGCCTCTGGAGACCTACAAAGAAGCGGTGGTCCAGGCGGTGGCCAATGCTTTGACGGCAGCACGGAATCAGCTCCAGGAAGGGGAAAAGATTGCCCGGGTCATGCTGATGCATGTATACATCAATGCAGAACAGGATTTCGTGGAACATGCCAAACTGGCGGACTTTGCTTCTGAATACCTGGTGGCAGAACTGGGAGATGCAGGCATCTGTGCCCGCTGCGCTCTGGGGATGGGAACCCTGCCGAAAAAAGCACCGGTAGAGATCTCCCTCATGGTGGCGGTGGGGAAGTAAGACAATAAAATAGGGGCTGCTGCACGTTCGGTGCAACAGCCCCTATTTTATTGATAATATTCCTTGATCACCTGGATCAGGTCCCGGGCAGCCGGGGATAGGTAGACATTTTCCTTGGTCAGGAGGGTCAGGGGGAGCATCAGTTCCGGAGCTTTCAGGTCGAAGCATTCCAGCTTCTCCGTGGCCGGATCCTGGAGCCCCGCCTCGATCATGAAGCCGAATCCCAGCCCGCTGGCGATGAGCCGCAGCAGGGTGGCATTGTTGGTGGTGGTGAGCTTCCGGCTGAAGGACAACTTTTGCTTCATGAAATAATTATTGATGAATTTCCCTACTGTCTGCTGCTGGCCCAGGTTCACGAAAGCTTCTTGTTCCAAGAGATGCAGGTCCAAGGGTTCTCCTTTTTCCTGTTCCTGCAGGAATACCTGGCACAGAGGATGGTCCTTGGCTAGGATCAGGAGTACTCGTTCTTCCTTGATGGTTTCGGCGATGATTCCCTGGGGCAGCTGGGAGATCATGGCATTCATGACGGCAAAGTCGATCCGGTTGTCTTCCAGGAGCATGGGCAGTTCGCTGACCGGGAATTCCAGCAGATTGATCTTCACGGCTGGATGATCTTCCAGGAATCCTGGCAGGATGGACGGCAGCAGGAGGGATCCCCGCCAGGTACCGACTCCGATATTCAGCTGCTGGAGTTTTTCATTGTTCAGTTCCGCTTTCAGTTTTTCATCCAGGTAATGGCAGCTTTCCAGATAGTGGTAATAGATCTTCCCAGCGGCGGTCAGTTCCAGAGGGATCTTGGAACGGTCGAAGAGCTGGCAGCCCAGGGTCTTTTCCAGTTTGGCGATGTGCTGGCTGAGACTGGGCTGGGTGATGAAGAGCTTTTCTGCGGCCCGGGTGATGTTCCGCTCCCGGGCGACCATGAGAAAGTATTCTGGTGTAGTGTTTCTATAAATCATATCCCTTCTCCTCACTTTGGTACAGTACTGAAACAGCTGTGTCTATTTTCACATAAAAAAACCGAAAAGTAAATGCAGCAGGATCTGCTGCATTTACTTTTCGGATGGAAGAGGATCTAGAGGAGCAGGAGTCCCGATCAGATGATCCCAGCGAAATAGAGGATCAGGGTGAAGAGGCTGGTGGCCAGCCCGGAAAGAGCCGTAGAGCCGCCGATGGCCCGGAATCCCTGGTTGAAGTTCAGCTTAGACAGGGAACAAGTGAGCCAGAACCCGGAGCTGTTGGCATGGCTGAAGGCAATGGCACCGGAGCACATGGCCAGGAAAGCGGCCAGCTTGGAAATCCCCAAAATGCCCAGCATGGGTTCACAGAGAGCCGCTGCCGTAGCTACACCCAGGGTATTGGAACCTGTAGCGGTGCGGATCATGAAGCCGATGAGCATGGGGACGAAGATCCCCGGGATATGAGCCGCAACGATGCTTTCTGCCAGGATCTTGGCGGCACCGGCACTCTTGATGAAGGCAGCCAGGGAACCGCCCAGGGCTGTGATGAATACAGGGCCGGCACAGTCCAGCACGGCCGAATTGATCCATTTATCCCGTACATCCTGGTTGTGGACCCAGTCCCGGGCCTGGAGGAAAACCGCGGCGAAACAGCCGATGAACAGAGCGGAAAGGGGATCCCCGATGAAAGTCATGATTTTCGTGAAGAAAGATTTGGGCATGGTCACGCTGCTGACGGTCTGGAGGATGATCAGTACTACCGGAAGCAGCACCGGGGTGATGGCCCGGACAAAGCCCATGGACAGATCCGCCGTGGTGGAGTTGGCGGTGTCTTCCAGGAAAGCTTCATTAAGCGGGACCTGTTTGTCCTTCAGGGTATTGGCGTAAAGGATCGTAGCCAAAAGGCCCGGGATGGCCACCAGGATCCCCCAAGGGATGGCGACACCCAAGGGCAGGCCCAGGGCAGCTGCCGCAGCTACCGGGCCGGGTGTGGGCGGCACCAGGGAGCTGGTGGTGATGCTGATCTGGATGACGGAAGCGAAGGCCATCATGGAAATCCCGGTCTTTTTGGCCAAGTTGGTGCACAGGGGGATCACCAGCAGGCTCACGGTATCTGGGAAAACCGGGATGCCTAGGATGCAGCAGCTGGTGCCGATGGCCCACAGTACCTTCTTTTTGCCGAAAAATTTCACCAGGGAGTCGGTGAGCTTCACAATAGCCCCGGTCTTGTTCAAGATGATCCCCAGCAGGGACCCCAGGAAGATGACCATGGCCACACTTTTGCAGGTATTGCCGAAACCGGTGTTGATCATCTTAGGGATCTTTTCGATAGGGGTGCCCACTAAGAGAGCCAGCATCAGGGTCGCCAGGTAGAGGGCCAGCACCGCATGGAATTTCAGTTTGCTGACCATGAAGACCAGAGCCCCTACAGAGATGAGCAGGACGACAAAGACATAGGTTGAAGTCATAGAGTATTCCTCCTTCTGCATATTTCCGAACTATTTTCTTTATTTCATCTTATCAGATAACTCGACCCGGTATCCAACAGGAAACTATGTATATCACTATAACCAAATAACTATAGGAAAAGGAAAACTTCCTGGAAATCCGTCCATAAAGAGAAAGGATATAGGCAATGATTTATAGGAGTATACAGGAAAACGTCTTTTACAAAATCCTAAATTCCTTATATGCTGTAAAGGGTAAATGAATCATATCGCGGGGAAAGGAGTAGAAAAATGACCAAAGTGCTCTTTACAGAGAATGTGGATCCCATAGGACCGGAACTGCTGAAGGCAGCTGGCTGTGAAGTGGTGATGGCCGACCGGGATGTCGCCCTTATCCGGAAGGAGATCCAGACGGCAACGGCTGTGGTGACCCGGATCTATGAACTGCCGCCGGAACTGCTGGCGACAGCTGCCGATCTGAAGATCGTCAGCAAACACGGTGTGGGGTATGACAATATCCCAGTGGAATGGTGCAAAGCCCATGGCATCGCTGTCACTGTCACGCCGGGGGCCAACAGCCAGTCCGTAGCAGAACATACCATCACCCTGATGCTGGCCCTGGCCAAGAATCTGATGATCGTGACCCATGCTTATAAGGAAATCGGTTTTGCGGCCAAGAATACTTTCCCGGGCATGGAGATCCTGGGGAAGACATTGGGCATCATCGGCGTGGGACATATCGGGAGCCGGGTGGCCAAGATGGGCCTGGGCCTGGGGATGAAAGTCCTGGCCTATGACCCCTATGTGACTTCCGTCCCGGAAGGGGTGGTCCTGTGTGCCGACAAGGACGAAGTGATCCGGCAGGCGGATGTATTGACCCTGCATCCGGTATTGAATGAAGAGACCCGGAATATCATCGGCCAAAGAGAACTGGCCCTGATGAAGCCCACCGCCTATTTCATCAACTGTGGGAGAGGCCCTCTGGTGGATGAACCGGCTCTGATCGCAGCCCTGCAGGGCAAAAAGATCGCAGGGGCCGGCCTGGATGTGACCTGGAGCGAACCCTGTGAACCGGACAGTCCCCTGTTCCAGATGGAGAACGTGATTTTGACGCCCCACTATGCTCCCACCACCCGGGAAAGTGCAATGAATGTATCCAAAGCAGCGGCCCAGAATATCCTGGACGTGCTTTCCGGCAAGGAACCGGAAGGGCTGCTTTGAGCCGATAGCTGGAAAAAGAAAAAGGAGGATTTGAGTTATGCGTCTGGCAACCATTAAACTGAATGGAAAAGAACAGGCAGGGATCGTCACTGCCAAAGGGGTATTCCCCATTGCCATGCTCAATGCAGCCAAAGGGACTGCCTGGAAAGAAGAGATGATGGAACTGATCCAGAGCCAGGAAATCCCCGGCCTCACTGCCTGGTACAACAAGGGCGGCAAGGAAGAACTGGAAACACTGCCGGGGCTGGTGCCCCAGGACAAAGTGGTCTACGGTCCTCTCTACCGGAATCCCAAACGGATCTTCGGGATCGGTCTGAACTATCGGGATCATGCCGGAGATATCGGGATGGCGCCTCCCAAAGGCTTCCCGGGCAGCTTCTTCAAACAGGCGGATACCCTGATCGGTCCGGATGATGAAATCCATATCCCGAAAATGAAGGAAGCCCAGAAGACCACAGCCGAAGCTGAACTGGGGATCATCCTGGGGAAGGACTGCCGGGATGTGGTAGAAGAAGATTGGGAATCCGTCATCGTGGGCTATACCACCATCCTGGATATGACGGAAGAATCCATCTTGAAAGGGAATGACTATGTGGACGGGAACCCCCGGTATCTGACCATCGTCAAGAACTTCCCCACTTTCTTCTCTTTTGGGCCGGAACTGGTGACCCCGGATGAAGTACCCGATGTGCTGAAGCTGGAAATCCAGAGCGTCCACAATGGAGAAATCCATGCCAAGAATACCGTGGATCATATGATCCATCAGCCGCCCAAACTGATCTCTCTCCACAGCAAGATCCAGGGCTGGTTCGCCGGCGATGTGCTGTCCACGGGGACCCCTCGGGCTTTCCACATCTTGGATGGGGATCAGGCGGAATGTCGGATCTATGGGCCGGATGGCTTCTCCATGAGACCCTTGATCAACCCAGTAGTGGATCTGAAACTGCATCCTGAAAAAGAATAAAGGAGGAAATACTCATTATGGATTTAGGATTAAAAGGAAAAGTCGCATTGGTTCTGTCTTCGGCTTCCGGCATCGGCAAAGGGATTGCCACGGAATTCGCCAGAGAAGGAGCCAAGGTGGTCATCGCTACGGCAGAAGCCTATAAGGAAGATCTGGAAAAAGCCCAGCAGGATATCGAAAAGGAAACGGGCAATCGTCCCTATACCTACTTTTATGATGTAAAAGATCCGGACAGCATCACCAAGATGGTGACGGCGGTGGGGAACGACCTGGGCGGTCTTTACGCTCTGGTGAACCACTGCCCGGGGCCCAAGGCCGGGACTTTCGAGAACCTGACGGAAGCAGACTGGGCGGACGGCTATGAAAAATGCCTCCACAGCTATACTTTCGCCATCCGGGCTGCCCTGCCTTTCATGAAAGCAGCCGGAGAAGGCCGGATCCTAAACAGCACCTCTTCCTCTATCAAACAAGCCTTGGACAACCTAATCCTGTCCAATACCTTCCGGATGGGTGTGGTAGGTATGAGCAAGACCCTGGCCCGGGAACTGGGGCAATACGGCGTTTTGGTGAACACTATGGGCCCCGGCCGGATCTATACTGCCCGGATCGCCTATCTGAACGGGATCCGTGCCCAGAAAGCCGGCCTGACGGAAGAGGAATACACCAAGAGAGACTGCGCGTCCTTCCCTCAGAAACGGTATCAGACCGTGGAAGAATACGGGCGGACGGCCGTATTCCTGTGCTCTCCGGCAAATACAGGTGTCTCTGGACAGTACCTGCTCTGTGATGGAGCCATGACCCAGGCTTATTAAAAAAGCGGAAATAACTCAACAAAGTTAGAATAAAAAATGGGAGAAATGCAGTGTATGACAATTTCATAGGCTGCAGTTCTCCTATTTTCTTTGAAAAAAGAAAATTTTATTCAAAACGATACACTTTTACACCTTTTATACATAATTCTTTGACAAGAATGTGAAATTATACTTTAACTACCTAAAGTGGCTATAATAAAACAGTCAGCTATTTTACTTATTTGAGGAGGAATTGACATGAAAGTGGTCGACATGAATTCTGATCTGGGAGAAAGCTTTGGCAATTACAAACTAGGCATGGATGACAAGATCTTGGAAATCGTCACCTCCGCTAACATCGCCTGCGGCTTCCATGCAGGGGATCCTTCTGTGATGAAGAAAACCGTGGCCCTGGCTGTAAAGAACGGCGCTGCCCTGGGGGCCCATCCTGGGTATCCGGATCTGGTAGGGTTCGGCCGTCGGAAAATGGACATTGCTCCTTCTGATGTATACAACATGGTGGTCTATCAGGTGGGGGCCCTGGCTGCCTTTGCCAAAGCGGCCGGCACTCGTCTCCAGCATGTGAAACCCCATGGGGCCATGTACAATATGGCGGCCAAGGATGCCAAACTGGCGGAAGCCATTGCCCAGGCTGTCTATGATGTGGACAAGGATCTGATCCTCTATGCCCAAGGGGGGACGGAAAGCATCAAGGCTGCGGAAAAGATCGGCCTGCGCACGGCTTCGGAAGTCTTTGCTGACCGGAGCTACCAGGATGACGGGACCCTGACTCCTCGGAGCCAGCCCGGTGCCATGATCACCGATGAAGAAAAATCCATCGCCCAGGTGCTGTCCATGGTCCTGGAAGGGAAAGTGACGGCTCTCAGCGGCAAAGTGATCCCGGTGAAAGCCGATTCCATCTGTCTCCATGGAGATGGCCCCAAGGCCCTTGTGTTCGCTAACAAGATCCGTTCCGTCTTGTTGGAAAACGGCGTGAAAGTGGCTGCTTCCGGTACCTTCATCAAATAAACGGAAAAAGAATAATCTTAAACTGAAAAACGAAGTGAATGCCCCATTCCCTTCTAAGACAAATGCATTTTGACTGCTGATACGAGATAGACAAGGAGACATGCTCATGAAGAAAGAATCTACCCTCAGTGTATTGCTGGGTGCGGCTTTCCTGATGGCCACTTCTGCCATCGGACCTGGTTTCCTGACCCAGACCGTTGTATTTACCTCCCAACAGGGAGCTGACTTCGGCTTCGCCATCCTGGCCATGATCATCATCGATGCCGTCGCCCAGCTGAATGCCTGGCGGATCATCGCTGTGGCCCGCCGGCCGGGACAGGACATCGCTAACATGGTCCTGCCGGGCCTGGGCTATGTGGTTTCGGCCCTGGTCTGCGCCGGGGGCCTGGCCTTCAACATCGGAAATGTAGGCGGGGCCGGCCTGGGGCTGAACGTGCTCTTCGGGATCAATCCCATTGCCGGGGCACTCATCAGCTCGGCCATTGCCATCTTCATCTTTTCCAGCAAATCGGCAGGCTCTTTGATGGATAAATTTGCCCAAATCGCCGGAGGCGTCATGGTACTGCTGACCATTTACGTGGCCCTGACTTCCCATCCTCCGGTGGGGCTGGCCCTCAGCCGGACTTTCGTGCCCAGCAAGATCGACATCACGTCCATCGTGACCCTGGTGGGCGGCAGCGTAGGCGGCTACATCACCTTCTCCGGCGGACACCGGCTGCTGGATGCCGGGATCTGCGGCAAAGAAAAACTGCAGGAAGTGAACCGGAGCGCCCTTTCCGGGATCGGGATTACCAGCCTGATGCGGATCTTCCTGTTCCTGGCGGCTCTGGGGGTCATTTCCCAGGGGCTGACCCTGAACCCTGCCAACCCGCCGGCTTCCGTTTTCCAGCTGGCTGCCGGGGATGCCGGGTATAAGATCTTCGGCATCGTCATGTGGTCGGCTGCGGTGACTTCCATCATCGGCTGCGCTTATACTTCCGTTTCCTTCCTGCGGAGCTTCAGCGAAACACTGAACCGGAATTACCGATACATGATCATTGCCTTCATTATCTTCTCTGCTGCGGTATTTTCCTTCATCGGACAGCCGGTGAAGGTCCTGATCGTGGTAGGCGCCCTGAACGGGCTGATCCTGCCTTTGGTCATGGCCTGTATGCTGCTGGCCTCTCAAAAGAAACAGATTGTGGGAGACTATCACCATCCAAAATTTCTGCTGGTTTCCGGTTGGCTGGTCTTTGCCATCATGACCTATATGGCAGCCAAGACCTTCCTGAAACTGATTGCATAAGAGGTGTGACTACATGGATAAAGCAAACGACTATCTGGCACATGCACAGATCCGCCCGGTGGGTGAGGCGGCCGTGATGGTTTCCTTTGGCGATATCGTGGATCCGGATCTGTTCTACTGTGCCCAGGCCCTTTCTGAAGCCTTGGAAAAAGAACCTTTTCCTGGCTTGCAGGAGTTCGAATCTTCTTATACGGGCGTCACGGTTTTCTATGACCCTCTGGTGCTGGCCCAGCATTCCAGCCTGCCGGAAGATGGGGTCCTTTCCAAGGGATACCGGGAAGCCAAGGCCCGGCTGGAAGACCTGCTCCAGAAAGCCAAGATCAATGAAGAAGGGGGCCGTCCCACGGTGCGGATCCCCGTCTGCTATGGGGGAGAGTTCGGGCCGGATCTGGATTATGTGGCCGAATACCACCATATGACGACGGACGAGGTGATCCGCATCCACAGCGGGGCCACGTATCTGGTCTATATGATCGGTTTCGCACCTGGATATCCTTATATGGGCGGTCTGCCCGAAGAAATATCCACCCCTCGGCGGAAGACCCCGCGGCTGAAGATCCCCAAGGGGACAGTGGCTCTGGCGGGCAGCCAGGCAGGGGTCTATCCCCTAGAAACCCCTGGAGGCTGGCAGCTCTTGGGACGGACGCCGCTGGAACTGTTCCATCCGGAAGATGAGGCCCATCCTACGGTGCTCCAGGCAGGGGATAAGGTGCAGTTCTATCCCATTACCTTGGAAGAATATAAGAAGATCGCTGCAGAACAGCAGAAAGAGAGTGCCGGAAAATGAAGATCCTGGTAAAAAAAGGCGGCCCTCTGACGACCCTGCAGGATTTGGGCCGGTATGGCTATCAAAAATATGGGGTCCTGGTCAGCGGGGCCATGGATACGGTTTCCCTGCGTCTGGGGAATTTACTGGTGGGCAACGAGGTCGGGGAAGGCGCCCTGGAAATGACCATGAGCGGCCCGGCTCTGAAACTGCCGGCCGGCCTGGTCATCGCTCTGACAGGGGCGGACCTCCAGGCAAAATTGGGCGGTGCTCCGGTGCCCCGGAACCGGGCGGTCTATGTAAAAGAAGACAGCCTGCTGACCTTTGGCTTTGCCCAGGAGGGCTGCCGGGGGTATCTGGCAGTGGCTGGCGGCTTCACCGTACCTAAAGTGATGGGGAGCAAGAGCACCTATCTGCGGGCCAGACTGGGCGGCTTCCAGGGCCGTCCTCTGGCCGACGGAGATGAGCTGGAGACTGGCAGCCTGGCAGCGGAGCAGGAAACCCTGACCCAGCGGCTGGCCAAGATGCCCGGCAAGAAGTTTTCCACCTTTGGCTGGTCCATTCCGGAAAGCGAGCTGTTTTCGGCTGAGCCCATCCGGGTGGCCGAAGGGCTCCAGTTCGATTGGTTCAAGGACGAAAGTGTCTGGACCTTCTTCAATACCCCCTATGCCATCACGGCCCAGGCAGACCGGATGGGCTATCGGATGGCGGGACAGAAACTGGAGTACAAGGAAGAAGGCCGGCAGCTGATCTCTGAACCGGTGACCTTCGGATCCATCCAGGTGCCGGCGGACGGGAACCCCATCATCTTGATGGCGGACCGGCAGACTACCGGCGGATATCCCAAGATCGGGCAGGTGATCCAGGCCGACCTGCCCCGGCTGGGACAGATGAAGCCAGGCCAGAATGTGTACTTTCAGCTGGTCAATCTGGCCCAGGCGGAAAAAGCCCTGCTCCGGCAGGAAACCTTCCTCCAGGAAGCCCAAAAGATGCTGGAATTGAAATGAATCAAAGGGGCTGTGGAGAAATGAAAAATCATTTCTCCACAGCCCCTTTTTATACAATCCTCGTCAGATCCATGGCATTTACATTGTAGAAATACTCCTTGATCAGCCCGATGAAGTAATGGATGTATTTGGGGATATAGTGATTTTCGTTATAGGATAGGTACAGGTTGTGATATACGATGCTGTCTTTGTACAGGAGCGGGAACACGTTCACGTCCTCTGCCAGCTGTTCCCGTTCGGTGATCAGGGGCATGGTGGTGGTGAAGGTGGCCGCCAGGGCCTTGGAGGCGATCTGGGTGCTCATGCGCATCTGGGCCGACTGGAGATAGATCCGGGGAGGAGCCCCGGCCTCCTTGAAACAGTTGCTGATGATGGTCCCCAGGTGATTGGGGGGCGTGATGATATAAAAGGGAAGTCTGAGGAAGTCCGCCAGGTGTGCGCCCCGGCGGGCTTTTGTCTTGATCCGGCAGAGGTCGCCTCCATAACAGGTCCGCAGCAGCCGATCCGCCGCCAGCAGATAGACCTGGTTGGACAGCAGGGGGATGGATTTGTAGCCCGGCAGGTCTTCCTTTTCCACGGTCAGCACCACATCCAGTTTGTCCTCCTGGAGATCCGCCAGCAGGTGATTGGTGGTATCGTCGGTGAGCTGGATGGAAACGTGGGGATACCGTTTGGTGAATATGGGCAGGATGGCCGGCAGGGTCACGTAATAGCGGATAAAGCTGGCTCCGAACCGGATCACACCACTGGATTCATCCAAGATATCGGATAAGGATCCCTTGAAATCCTGTTCGCTGGCCAGGACCTGATCGGCAAATTCCAACAGGGCCATCCCGGCGGCCGTCAGGGTCAGATGAGGCTTCCGGTAGAACAAGGCCGTACCGCACTGTTTTTCCAGCCGGGCAATGTGGTTGCTCAGGGTCTGCTGGGACAGATAGAGCTTCCTGGCCGTTTGGGTCATATTCATATCTTTGGTCAATTCTTTGAAATAACGCAGGCTGTCGATATCCATTATATTCTCTCCACAAAGTTTATTTGTTGATATTTTAAATATATACTGTTTTACTTTGTTCAGTCAAGAGGGTATCATACAATTGTCAACGGAAATAAAAGAAAAGCATGAACTTACTGAATACATGAAAAATGGAGGAAAGAAAATGGGTTGGAAAATCTTACTGCCGCAGGAAATCATGGATGAAGGCCGGGAACTGCTAGAAAAGAACGGCCACACCATTATCAAAGGACGGGGCTTCGAAACGGCCGATGTCCTGGCTGACTTCAAGGAATACCAGCCGGATGCCATGATCGTCCGGATCACTCCCATCACCCGGGAAGTCATTGAAGCGAACCCGAACCTGAAAGTCATCGTCCGTCACGGAGCCGGGTTCGACGCCCTGGATGTGAAGGCCTGCCATGACAATGGGGTCCAGGCACTGTATGCACCGGTGGCCAACAGCACCTCCGTAGCAGAAACTGCCCTGCTGCTGATGCTAGAATGCAGCCGGAACGTCACGGTGCTCCACAAGACCTGGGTCAATGACTTCTACAAAGCGAAACTGAAGGTCCGGAAGAATACCCTGAACGGCAAGACCGTAGGGATCGTGGGCTGTGGCAACATCGGCAGCCGGCTGGCCAAACGGTGCCTGGCCATGGAAATGAACGTCCTGTGCTACGATCCTTATAAACCGGCCAAGGATTTCCCCGATGGAGTGGAAGTGGTCCGGGATCTGGACCGGATCCTCACGGAAAGCGATTACGTCTCCCTCCATGCGCCCAACACCCCTGTGACCCGGAATATGATCAACAAGGAAACCCTGGCCAAGATGAAACCCACTGCTTTCCTGATCAATACCGCTCGGGGGGCCCTGGTAGTGGAAGAAGACCTGTATGAAGCCTGCAAGAACGGTGTCATCGCCGGGGCCGGCCTGGATGCAATCCGGAAAGAACCGGTGGATCCCGCCAACCCGCTCCTGACCCTGGATAATGTGATCATCTATCCGCACATCGGCGGAAACACCACGGAAGCAGCCCACAGAGCTTCTTACTTCTCCGCCATGGGGATCGAAGAAGTCTATGAAGGCAAAGAACCCACCTGGCCCATCCATGATATCGACTATGCCAGCGCCAAGACCTATACCGATGTGAAGAAATCGGATAAGAAACCAGCCGGCATGTTCGATTATTGAGCAGCCAGGATCAGATAGCCAGTCAATCTATTGTATAGAAAACAGGAGGTCATCGATATGTCTATTGGAAATCGTATTTTCTTGAAAAAACCGGAAGCGCCGGAAGAACTGCTGAAAGCCTTCAGCACCATTCCCTGTGCCAATATTTCAGATACCATGGGCCGTCTGGTGGGGATGCATCCCCGGATCAAACTCCAGAGCGCTCCCAAGAACCCCATCAATGTGGGGAGAGCTCTCACCATCAAGACCCGCAGCGGAGACAATCTGATGCTGCACAAGGCTCTGAATATGGCCAAACCGGGAGACGTGATCGTCCTGTCCAATGACGGCGGCGAAAGCTACCGTTCCCTGATCGGGGAAATCATGTTCACCTATCTGGCTTCCACGGGGGCCGCGGGCATTGTCATCGATGGGCCCATCCGGGATATCGATGCAGTCCGGGAAATGGAACTGCCTATTTATGCCACCGGGACCAACCCGGCCGGCCCTTATAAAGAAGGCCCTGGCGAAATCAATGTACCTATCTCCTGCGGCGGCATCAGCGTGAATCCGGGAGACATCATCGTCATGGACGCCGATGGGGTCATCGTCATCCCTCTCCAGGAAGCTGAAACAGTGCTGAAAAATGCCCGGGCTTTCCAGGAAAAAGATGAAGCCAAGCTGCTGGCTGCCCAGGAAGGCAGAGCCAAACGGGATTGGGTGGATGACCTGATCGCCAAGAAAGACGTCGAAATCATCGACAAAGCCTACAACGAATAATCGTATATTTCGATAAGCCCCTATCCTTTTTGAGTCGGACGGGAACAGGAAACCCTGTTCCCGCGCTCGATTCATCAAAAAATCAGAATACTTATCTATTTATAATTTTTCATTTATACTGCAATCTTATTGAGGTGTGTTATGACAATCCGTGCATTAATGAATATGATGACGGCCGTGAGCATGTTCATCCTCCTAGGCTTCTTCGTCCGAGAATTCGTGAAACCCCTGCAGAAACTGTTCCTGCCCGCTTCCCTGGTGGGCGGCCTGGTGATGCTGGCCCTGGGACAGCAGGGAGCAGGCCTGATCACCGTCCCTAAAGTCCTGGGCAGCGTCCCCGGCGTTTTGATCGATATCGTCATGGTTTCCCTGGTCTTCGGGGTCAGCTTCA
>NZ_JBQOUY010000065.1:0-1256 GCF_052216985.1 Acidaminococcus nyctereutis | reverse complement strand
TGAAGGGTTCTTCCGGATCTCCATCAATCAGGTATCCTTTCCGGTTGGCCATCAGTTCCCGGTCCCCAGCGGAAAGGCTGTAGCTGTCCCAGAGTTTCATCCTGGGATGATCCCCCAGGATCAAGTCGCTGGTGTTAAAGGGCAACAGTTCATATTCCTGGTCCGTGTCAAGGGTCAGTTTTTCCTTCTGCCCGTTGAACATCCGCACCACAATATCCCGCTGGCCTTCCGCCATGATGCCCGTATCGATATCGAGGATGGTGGTATTTCCATAAAGCTGGGTCAGGACGGCAAAGTCCAACTTGATGGATACTCCCAACCGGTTAAGGTCAAGGAACCGGTAGTCCGAGGCCATGGGACGGCGGAACAGTTTCACGGTCCCGTTTCCTTCTGTAAGAACGTAGGAACTGTAAGGATGCATGGTCTCGATCACATCCGCTCCCTTCCGGCTTTCGCTGTTGCTGGTGCATTCCGCCTTGCAGTAATCGCCCCGGAGAGTCAGGTGGATCCGGTAATCCGCATTGGATTCCTCGTTGTAATAGATCTTCAGCATACCCCTTCCTCCTTGTCTGCTACATCGTACCCATTGACCAGGACATCCTTGCCACCCTCGATGGTCAGGCGATAGCCGGTGACTTCTTCCTTTTTGATTTTCATCACATCCTCCTGCATCTTTCTCCCTTCAAAGAGCATTTGGATCCGTCCGCTCAGGGCCTTGCGTACCCCCTTGAGGGAGATTGCGCTCCGCATGCCGGTAAGGGTGAAAAGGATGCTATTCCCCGCCAGGACCAGGTCTTTGTTCCGTTCAAAATGGAGTGTCTGATGGAGCTGGACCTGTTCTACCATCAGCAGGTTCCTTGCCCGATGGCCCCGGTCCACCACCAGCATTCCCGGTTTTAGATTCTCTACCGGCACAGGCCCTTCCGCCGTACTTACGTTTCCTTTTGCAATGATCATAAGTTGTTCCTCCTTTAGCTGTCATCCGAGCAATTGCAGTTGCAGTCGCAATTGCAGTTCTGGGTCATGTAATACTGGCATTTCTGGCACCCCTGGCAGGTTTGGCACCCTTGACATGTCTGGCATTTTTGGCATCCCTGGCATGTCTGGCAAGACTGGCACCCCTGACAAGTCTGGCAGCAGTTGGCCTGGCAACAGTTTCCCGAAAAGGCCTCCTCTAGTTTGTTCACCGCTGTTTCCAGGGCTGCCACGTTGATTTTCTTCACCTTGTCATAGTTCATCGAGGAAAGGTCGATGGA
>NZ_JBQOUY010000064.1:0-1274 GCF_052216985.1 Acidaminococcus nyctereutis | reverse complement strand
AATGCTCATGTACGGTAAGGAAGCAAGCAACCGAAAACAAGAGATAGACCGCCAGCACTACACTATTCCGAACCAAAGACCAAAAGATAAGCATTGTGGGAAAATCTAAACTTTTGGATTTTCCTACAATGCCAACTACGGCGGAATCCCTCCCACTCCTTATATCTTTCTGTATACATTGAATTTGTATTTAGTAAAATGCAGACAACACCACGGATCGGCTTTTGGTTGGACAATTCCAACCAAACACCACAGCAGACAGCAGAAAACATTCTGAACGCTAGGAAGCCGGTATGATTGTTACATATAAGGGGAAGAAAAATTTCTTTTAGGTACTTGCTTTCCTAAAACTGATGTGATACAATGATTTAATCCAGAAAAGGAGTAAAAAATATGCGGCAAGGTATTCTTAAATAAAACTATAATCAAATAGTGGGAACAAAGGATTATGATAGCTCCTTTTGTAGGGGCTTAGTTTTTTGTACCCAATTTAAGAATACTTTTGCCTTATCAATTTTGACATATCCCCAAAAACAGCAATCACAAACAGGTGTATGCTGTATATGTGTATGTCCGCAACTTATAATCCCCAGTGGTAAAAGTATTTTACTGCTGGGGATTTTTATGCCCTTTGGGGCTGTAAAGGGAGGACAATCACATGAAAATAATCAATATTGGAATTCTTGCCCATGTAGACGCTGGAAAGACGACCTTGACGGAGAGCCTGCTATATGCCAGCGGAGCCATTTCAGAACCGGGGAGCGTCGAAAAAGGGACAACGAGGACGGACACCATGTTTTTGGAGCGGCAGCGTGGGATTACCATTCAAGCGGCAGTCACTTCCTTCCAGTGGCACAGATGTAAAGTTAACATTGTGGATACGCCCGGCCACATGGATTTTTTGGCGGAGGTGTACCGCTCTTTGGCTGTTTTAGATGGGGCCATCTTGGTGATCTCCGCTAAAGATGGCGTGCAGGCCCAGACCCGTATTCTGTTCCATGCCCTGCGGAAAATGAACATTCCCACCGTTATCTTTATCAACAAGATCGACCAGGCTGGCGTTGATTTGCAGAGCGTGGTTCAGTCTGTTCGGGATAAGCTCTCCGCCGATATTATCATCAAGCAGACGGTGTCGCTGTCCCCGGAAATAGTCCTGGAGGAAAATACCGACATAGAAGCATGGGATGCGGTCATCGAAAATAACGATGAATTATTGGAAAAGTATATCGCAGGAGAACCAATCAGCCGGGAAAAACTTGCGCGGGAGGAACAGC
>NZ_JBQOUY010000063.1:0-1298 GCF_052216985.1 Acidaminococcus nyctereutis | reverse complement strand
TCCTGTTCACAAGACCCCTTGTCTTACGATAAAATAAAGACATATCTAAGCTACATTTCACCTCAACCACCACGAAGAACTGAAAGGAGAATAGATATGTCTTTCTTTCATTTTATCGAAAAAAGCTTCCATTGGGAAGAGGGTTCCATAAAAGAATTTGAAAAGTTGGGATCCAGCCTCCTCCTTTACGTGGAATTCACTTCTACAGCTTCTCGTTGCCCCTACTGTCATCATAAAATTCTCCATATTAAGGACTATCGGGATCAAAAAGTCCTCTTAGGGCACTGGAACACCCATCCTGTTTCTGCTATTGTTCATAAAAGAAGATTTTTTTGCCCTTGCTGCCATAAGACATTTTATGAAAAAATTCCTGGCGTCGAGCATTACCAGCGGCGTTCTAACGATGTAAAGAACAGCATCATCCAAGCCTGTTCTGAACTGGCGAGCTTTAAAGCCATTGCCAGAAGCCATGGTGTCTCTGTTTCCACCGTAATCCGGTATTTTGATGGACTTACTTTTAAACGGCCTCTCCATCTGCCTAAAGTTCTTTCTTTAGACGAATTTCGTGGGAACGCTCATGGGCAAAGATACCAGGTCGCTGTAAATGACCCTCATCGTCATGAAACTCTCGATATTTTGCCAAAGAGGACAGCGCTGGAATTGATTCGTTATTTTAGCCAATTTTCAAGAGCAGAGCGATTGAAAGTAAAATTTGTCGTAATGGACCTTTCGTCACTTTTCCGCAAGGTCATCAGAACGATGTTTCCTGGTGCAACAATTATTGGTGACCGATTCCACATACAGAGACTGGTCATTTGGGCGCTTGAACGGGTTAGGAAAAATGTACAAAAGTTATTCGACGAAAAAAGAATTTATTTCAAGAGAAACAAACATATCTTGAACAAGAGAGGTGATCGTCTGACAGAAGAAGAACTGGCCAGCCTTCGGGAAATCTTGAAGCAGTCTTCAGAATTACAGAGAGCCTATGCCTTAAAAGAGGCATTCTTTAAGGTGTTTTCTATGAAAGAACGGTCTGCTGTTGCTTCATTCTTATCTCGTTGGTTATCATTAGTCGAAGAAAGTGGGGTTGAAGAATTCAAGAGTGTTATAAAGACGTTCACTGATTGGAAGACAGAGATTTTGGAAGGATTGAGTCAAGCGTATTCGAATGGTTTTACGGAAGGAATGAACAATAAGATTAAGGTGTTAAAGAGAGTAGCATTTGGTTTTCGCAACTTTGAACGATTCCGTTCTCGGATTTTACTGCTTTCGATGGTGAAATTAAAATAAAAACAGAC
>NZ_JBQOUY010000062.1:0-1328 GCF_052216985.1 Acidaminococcus nyctereutis | reverse complement strand
TGGTCCTATGTCAAGTTTGAGTACAAGTTAAATTGAGGTTTCTATCAATCAGTTATCCAGCAATCAAAGCTGCCTTTTTCTTGTAGTTTGCATATAATTTTTCATAGTCATTGGGTGACATATAGTTACAGTGACTGTGAATTCGAACGGTATTATAAAACGTGTTAATGTATTCAAACACCAGCATATAGGCTTGTTGATAATTTTCAATCTTAAATCGATTCAGCCATTCTCGCTTAATCAAGGCATGGAATGATTCTATGCAGGCATTATCCCATGGATAGCCTTTCTTCGAATAGCTGCGGCACATCTGTGCGGTTTCCTTGATATAGGATTGCGAAAGATATTGACAACCGCGGTCAGTGTGAATTACTACCAGACGGCCTGGATTCCTGGTTTGCTTTGCCATTTGAATCATCCTAACAATGCCAGATGCATCTAACTTCCGGGATAAATTCCAGGCAATGATTTTTCGAGAAAACAAATCCATGATACTGGCCAAATACACAAATCCTTCAGTGGTCCAAATATAAGTAATATCGCTGCACCAGATTGTGTCTGGCTTTGGCGGATTAAATTGTTCTTGCAGAATGTTAACTAATATGGCATCCAAACAACTGCTCTGGGTCGTAACGGTATAATGCTTGACCCAACAAGCACGAATCCCCATTTGCCGCATGTAAAGGCCCACTGTCCTTTCGGAAATACATTCACCTTTCTGTTGAAGCAATTTAGTAATTTTGGGTGCTCCATAGATTTGCTTTGAATCTTCGTAAATGGTTTGAATCTGTTTTTTTACCTCCTTACGGTGCGTAGCTTGTTTGGATAATTTGCGATGACTCCATCCATAGTAACCTGATGTAGAAACGCCCAATTCTGCCAGCACTCCAGATACCGAAAAATGGCGTTTCCCCTGATAGGCTTTTTCGGCTTCCTGTTTGACGCTATGGTAAATGGCAGGGATTATTTGTCTAGAATGCTGATAGCTTTTTTTAAGACATTGATGGCATCCTTGGCATCTCGTAATTCACGTTTCAAACGAGCGATTTCCTTGGCTTCATCAGATGCATAGTTTCCGGATCCGCGATATGGCATTTCCCCATTATCCCGTAATTGCTTTTGCCATCGGGACAGTGTCTGTTGGGAAATTCCTAAATTATGAGCACACCCAATCAGTCCTAAATCACGATGATCATGGTAATATTGGACAGCATCCATTTTGAATTGTTTGTCGAACTTCGTCATACTAAGGCCCCCTATATATACTTTTATTGTATCACTTTATGGAAAACCTCAGTTTGACTTGTCCTATTTATATGCTAGCACCA
>NZ_JBQOUY010000061.1:0-1403 GCF_052216985.1 Acidaminococcus nyctereutis | reverse complement strand
AGTCAAGTCCATATTTGTGTGTAAATTTCCTTTAGGTATTCAAAACACTATGCTGCCGCCATATTTTGCTGCCGGATAGCGGCTCTTCTCAGTTCAGACGGCGTATTAGATGCCATCATCTCCGCATAGCTTTTTGCGGAAAAAACGGCCTTGCCGGCCTGACGTTTTTCATTCAGTTCAATCAGGGTTGAGCCAATCAACCGCATCAGCGAAGTTTCATTCGGAAATACCCCGATGACGCCAGAACGCCGCTTGAGCTCTCTGTTTATGCGTTCAATGTGGTTGGATGTTCGGAAGAATCGTCTCATTCCTATTGGCAGCAGCAGTACAGTCATCGCATCTTCAAGCCCATCTTCCAGACATTTCATCGCTCTCTCTGCAACGTCACCATAAGATTCAAGAATATCGTCTTGCTTCTGAACGGCCTCCTGCATTGTTTTTGCTTGGAAAAGTGCATTCAGGTCAGCTCGAAGCGCAACCTGGTATTTTTTAGGTGCCAGTTCAGTGATATTCTTGGAAAAATGGAACTGGCAGCGCTGCCATGGAGCCTCCGGGAATTGCCGCTGCAATGCAGCCTTAATGCCGCCATGAGCATCGGAAGTGATCATCAACGGCCCATAAAGCCCCCGCTTCTTCAGCCCTTCCAGAAAGTCCATCCATGTAGTGGTGGATTCTTCTGGATAGATGTCGAAGCCCAGGATCTCTCGAACACCTTGACTGTTTGTGCCATAGGCAATCATAAAGGCCTTGGAGATGATCCGATGATTTTCCCTGACCTTGAAGTATGTCGCATCCACGGTCAGGAACGGATAAGGTCCGTTCAGAGGACGGGTCCGGAAAGCTTCTACGTCTTTGTAGAGGTCCTTGCAGAGGTTTGAGACCGTGGACTTAGAGAAGCTTGTCCCGCAAATCTCCTGGACAACTTTTTCTACCTTGCGGGTGGAGACACCGTTGACGACCATCTCAGCCATGCCGGCGACGAGGGCAGCCTCGCTACGTGAATAATTTTCAAAAATCATGGTTTTGAACGGGGTATTTCTGTGGCGAGGGATAGTAAGCGTGATAGTGCCGATACGCAAAGTAAGGGAACGCTCACGAGTCCCATTGCGACTGTCTTTACGCTCTTCAGAGCGTTCATAGGGCTGGACGCCGAGTTGTTCGGCAGACTCTGCCAAAAGGACCTTGTTCAAGCATGCTTGGAGCAGCTGACGGAAAGCTCCATCGTGATCTTTTGAAAGAAGGGCTAGTATTTCTTCCTGATCCAGTGTAATATTGAGTTGAGCCATTTGTTTTTCCTCCCTCGGTATTATGTGGGTTTTGGTCGATTTACATTATACCTAAAGGATGAGCATATGGCTCATTTTTATGAAATTATCTTTTTACACCATTATATGGACGTTACC
>NZ_JBQOUY010000060.1:0-1506 GCF_052216985.1 Acidaminococcus nyctereutis | reverse complement strand
GTTATGGGCCCAAGTTCGTGGAAAATATCGTCCAGGGAACGGCCAGGGATATTCTTTGCTATGCCATGCAGACCCTCCGGTGCTGTGCCATTGTGGGCCACGTCCATGACGAACTGATTATCGAGTGTGAGAAAAACGTCAATGTAGACGCCATCTGTGAACAGATGAGCCGGACCCCGCCTTGGGCGGAAGGGCTGATCCTCCGGGCGGATGGGTATGAATGTGAATTTTATCAGAAAGATTGAACGAAACCGTCAGAAAACACCTCCTGCCGTGGCTAGTAAGCAGGAGGTGTTTATTCATGAACGATATGCAGAAAGCACAGATTCGGGAACTGCGGCTCCAGGGATTCGGGTATCGGAAAATCGCCAAAGAAACAGGTATGTCGGAGAATACCGTCAAATCCTACTGCCGCAGACATCCTTTATCCCCCAAGGAGCCGGAAACAGAACAAGCCCATCACTGCCTGCAATGCGGTCAACCTATTGAGCAGAACGGCAAACGGAAGGAGAAAAAGTTCTGTTCCGATGCCTGCCGGATGGCCTGGTGGAACAGCCATCGGGACAAGGTGAACCATAGAATCGTACGAAAGATGGAATGCCCTTGCTGCCATAAGACATTCACCGTCTACGGGAATGGGCAGCGTAAATACTGCTCCCACACTTGCTATGTAAAAGACAGGTTCGGAGGTGGCCAGGATGGACGCTAAGCAGTTGAAACAGGAGAAGATGTACCTGGCCGCCATGCATTTCATCAGGGGAATGCTCCAGGAGGGCCTGATTACAAAAGCTGAATACGGAAAAGCCGAACGGCAGCTCCGGAATAAATATTCTCCTGTGATCGGCCCATTATTAGCAGATATCGACTTGCTATAAATCCGGTTCAGAGTGAGTAATAGTAGCAAAAGGAGTTGATACAATGAAAAAAATCACGCGGGTCAGTCGGCCCATGCCGGCCATCGTGCGGAGAAAAAAAGTGGCAGCCTATGCCCGGGTCTCCGTGGAGTCGGAACGGATGAACCATTCCCTATCGGCTCAGATCAGCTACTATAACGGCCTGATCCAGAGAAACCCGGAATGGGAATTTGCCGGTGTCTATGCAGACGACGGTATCAGCGGAACCACTATCGACAAGCGAAAAGGGTTCAAGCAGATGCTGGCGGACTGTGAAGCAGGAAAGATTGACATTATCCTTACAAAGTCCATCCAGCGCTTTGCCAGGAACACGGTAGACCTTTTAACGACAGTGCGGCATTTGAAAGACCTGGGTATAGAAGTGCGGTTCGAGAAAGAGCATATCCGCTCCCTTACGGGTGACGGCGAACTGATGCTTTCCATCCTGGCATCCTTTGCCCAGGAAGAGAGCCGTTCCATTAGTACAAATGTCAAATGGGGAACCCGAAAACGTTTTGCACAAGGGATTCCTAATGGACGGTTTCGAATCTATGGATACCGTTGGCAGGGAGATCAGCTTGTCCCTGAGCCCAAGGAAGCGTCTGTTGTAAAG